>JAMNYN010000626.1 GCA_023622805.1 Pseudomonadota bacterium
GGACCCGTGGTCGTGGCGCTGCCCGAGGACATGTTGCTGCAGGTCTGTACCACGCCGGCCTGCGCCGCGACGCCCGTCGAGGAAGCCACGCTGTCGGCGCAGACGCTGGAGCGCATCACGCAAGCCCTGTCCCTGGCCCTGCGTCCCCTGGTGATGGTTGGCGGCCCGGACTGGACGCCGGCCGCCCGGCAGGCCTTGCAAACTTTCGCTGCCCAATGGCAGCTGCCCGTGGCCTGCGGCTTTCGCCGCCAGGATGCGCTGGACAACAACGACGCCCACTATGTCGGCCACCTGAGCCTGGGCATGAATCCCAAGCTCATCCAGCGCATCAAGGACTGCGACCTGATTCTCGCCATCGGCACCCGGCTCGGCGACATAGAAACCGATGGCTACACCTTGCTGCAGCCGCCCAGGATCGCGCAGCGCCTGGTCCATATCCACGCCGATCCGGCCGAGCTCGGGCGCGTGTTCCAGGCCGATCTGGCTGCGGCCTGCACCGCCGGCTCCGCGCTGCGCTCACTGGCCGCCACCGCGCCCGGCAGCCGTCCGCCCTGGCAGGCATGGACTGCGCAGGCCCGCAACGAGCACCTGGCTTTCGTCACGCCGCCCGCGCCGCACGCGCAACTGCAAGGCCCCGACCTCGGGGCCGTCATGCAGCACATGGCCGAAGTGCTGCCGGCCGACAGCATAGTGACCAACGGCGCCGGCAACTACGCTGTCTGGCTGCACCGCTTCTATCGCTACCGAGCAAGCCGCACGCAGCTCGCGCCGACCTGCGGCTCCATGGGTTATGGCCTGCCGGCCGCCGTGGCCGCCGCCCTGCGGCACCGGGACCGCGATGTCATCTGCCTGGCAGGCGACGGCTGCTTTCTGATGTACCCGCAGGAGCTGGCCACCGCCCAGGCGCACGGCGCCCGCCTCACGGTGCTGGTGATCAACAACGGCATGTACGGCACGATTCGCATGCACCAGGAGAAACTCCATCCCGGCCGGGTCAGCGGCACGCAGCTCAGCGGTCCGGACTATGTGCAGCTGGCCAAGGCCTTTGGCGCGCATGCCGAGCGTGTGCAGCGGACCGAGGATTTCGCGCCGGCCTTTGCGCGCGCGCGCCAGCACGACGGCATCTCGCTGCTGGAGCTGTGCACCGATCCGCAGCAGATCACGCCCGCGATGCGCCTTGCGCGCTGACGGGGCCGGCGCTCAATGCGCCAGCACCCACGCCGCCACGCCCACGGCGGCGAGGGCCAGGCACGCGGCCAGCAGGTGTAGCCGGGCCCCACGCTGCGCATCCTGGAGCATGGCCTCGATGCGCTCCTGAGCGGCGTCCATTTCGGCGCGCATGGCCGTGGCGGCGTGGTTGCTGGCATCCTGCATGGCCTGGACCATGGCGTCCTTGCCGGCCGTGAGGGCTGCGTTCAGCGTGCGCTCGGCCTTGTCCCTGGCGTCCAGGCCCCAGCGCATGGACAGGCTTTCCAGCTCCTGCTGGTAGTGGTCGAGCAGGGCTTGCTGTGCCTGGCGACTGTCTTCCAGCAGGCGCTGGTGCAGGGCATGAAAGGCCAGCATAGTGTCGTCGCGCGCGAGTTCCAGCCCGTGCTGGGCGGTGATCTCCTGGGGCAGCGCGGCGAGGGAATCGGAGGGAGTCTGCATCACAACACCATGGCCTGGGCGATGGGCTGAATTCTAGGTTGGCCTCACGGAGTTTCCGTTATATCCATTGTTTCCTGATCGTGACTTTTGCGAGCAATGGTTTTTAGCCGCTAAAAATCCAGCGTGAAGCGGGCGTGCGCCGCTGGCAATCTCAGCCATCAATTCATGCCCATTGAAATGGGAAAGCACGGAAAATATTTCGTTATAACGAATCTTCGTGGCTATACTCCGGCCCCATACGGGCTGCAGCTTTGCTGGAATCCACTCGGTTGAGGCGCCATGGCAGGCGCTGCTGACAGGGGACGAGGACGTCTTGGCGTTGCCGGTTGACAAACCCACTGATCGGCGTGGTGCACGCCAGGCGGTGGGCCTGAACAAGGCAGCGCCCCATGAGTGAACGCTTCAACAACGCGGTAGGCCCCCAGGTGCGGGCCGGCAAGCAACGGTCAGGCCGGTGGCTGCCGGTGCTGCTGGCCCTGACCGCGGGACTGCAGGCGGCCACGCAGCTTCTGGCCCATGACTTCCATTACCAGCGGGTTCTGGGCGTGCATTTTCACCAGCTCTATCCGCCCTGGGCCGGCGTGCAATGGGCGGCGCAGTGGAGCGCGCAATACCCCGACGCCTTTTTGCGCGCCGCCAGCCTGGGCACGACGGTGGCGAGCGCCGGACTGCTGGCCGTGGCGGTGTTCAGGATGCTGCAGGCCAATTCCTCGCGCGCCAATGCCTACCTGCACGGCTCCGCGCGCTGGGCGAATGCCAGCGACATACGCCAGGCCGGATTGATCGCGCGGCGGCGCAGCTGGCGTGAGTTGCTGTGCGGCCAGGCGCCGAATCCCAACGATGGGGTGTATGTGGGCGCCTGGCAGGACGCGTCGGGGAAAGTGCACTATCTGCGCCACAGCGGCCCGGAGCATGTGCTGACCTACGCGCCCACGCGCTCGGGCAAGGGCGTGGGGCTGGTGGTGCCCACGCTGCTGTCGTGGCCGCACAGCACGGTGGTCACCGACCTCAAGGGCGAGCTGTGGGCCATGACGGCCGGCTGGCGGCAAAAGCACGCCCACAACAAAGTCATCCGTTTCGAGCCCGCGGCCTTGCATGCCGGCCTGTGCTGGAACCCTCTGGATGAAATCCGCCTGACCCCCGAGCATGAAGTCGGGGATGTGCAAAACCTGGCGACCTTGATCGTCGACCCCGATGGCAAGGGCCTGGAAAACCATTGGCAAAAGACCAGCCAGGCTTTGCTGGTCGGCGTGATCCTGCACGCGCTGTACCAGGCCCGGGCCGAAGGCGGGCGGGCCACGCTGTCCGGCGTGGACGCCATGCTGGCCGATCCCCAGCGGGACGCGGCCGCGCTGTGGGCAGAGATGACGAGCTGCCAGCATGTCGACGGCCAGGTCCATCCGGTGGTTGCGTCGGCGGGGCGCGACATGCTGGACCGGCCCGCCGAAGAGGCCGGATCGGTGCTGTCCACCGCGAAGTCGTATCTGGCGCTATACCGCGATCCGGTGGTCGCGCGCAACCTCAGCTGCTCGCAGTTCCGCATCCGGGACCTGATGCAGCACGACAGCCCGGTGAGCCTGTACATCGTCACGCAGCCCAACGACAAGGCGCGCCTGCGCCCCCTGGTGCGGATCATGCTCAACATGGTGGTGCGGCTGCTGGCCGACAAGATGGAGTTCGAACGAGTGAGCGTGGGGCGCCATGCGGCGCCGGCGATGGTACGCGCCAAGCCCCTCTACAAGCACCGGCTGCTGGCCATGCTGGACGAGTTCCCCAGCCTGGGCAGGCTGGAAATCCTGCAGGAGTCGCTGGCCTTCGTGGCCGGCTACGGCCTCAAGTTCTACCTGATCTGCCAGGACCTGAACCAGCTCAAAAGCCGCGAAACCGGCTACGGCCCGGATGAAACCATCACCTCCAACTGCCACATCCAGAATGCCTATCCCCCCAACCGCATGGAGACGGCCGAGCACCTGTCCAAGCTGACCGGGCAGACCACGGTGATCAAGGCGCAGATCACCACCAGTGGGCGGCGCACCAGCGCTGTTCTGGGGCAGGTCTCGCGTACCACGCAGGAGACGCAGCGGCCACTGCTGACGCCGGACGAATGCCTGCGCATGCCCGGGCCCAAGAAGAACGCGCAGGGGCAGATCACCGAGGCCGGCGACATGGTGATCTATGTCGCCGGCTGCCCGGCCATTTATGGCCGCCAGCCGCTGTACTTCCAGGACGCCACCTTTGTTGTCCGCGCGGCCGTGCCCGAGCCGCAGGCCAGCGACGTGCTGCGCCCTGTGTCCGACATTTCCGCGCAGGTGCGGCTATGAATGCGCAGCTGGCTTGGACGCGGCGCATCGCTTCGGCGGTGACCCTGGTGCGGCTGGGCAGCTTGCTGCTGGGCGTGGGCTGCAGTCCCGTGGGGCTGCGCGTCAATACCACGCCCAGCATTCCCGTGGGCTTGTACCGGATCAGTCGTGCACCCGTCGCCAAGGGGGCCTACGTCATGTTCTGCCCGCCGCAGACGCGGACCTTCGCGCTGGCCAGGCGGCGAGGCTACGTGGGTGCGGGGCCGTGCCCGGGTGGCTACGGCTATCTGATGAAAAAAGTTTCAGCGGCTAAAGCCGATGTCGTCAGCTTTGCCGCGGACGGCGTGCGCGTGAACGGCGCCCTGCTGGCGTTCAGCGCGCCGCTGCGGGTCGACCAGGGCGGCCGCGCCTTGCCGCGCTACCGCGCAGCCCAGCGGGGATTGAAAGCTTCCGAAGTGCTGCTGATGTCGGACGTCAGCCGCACCTCGTTCGATGCGCGCTATTTCGGCCCGCTTTCGGTGGCGCAGATCGAAACTGTGATCGTGCCGGTCTGGACCTGGTCGTGAGCTGTGCATTCAAGCAAAAGCATTGGTTGGCGAGGCCCTGGCAGCCGCCAGGGCGGGCTCCAACTTCGATGGCGCAGCGCGCCAAAACCACGTGAAGGAGAGATGGAAATGAGCCGAATCAAAGTGACTGTGCCCACCCCGCCGGAGGTTGTAGAGGCGCTGGAAGAAAAGGTTCAGGGGGCTTTTATACCGCGCCAGAGAGTCGCGTATAGGCCCGTGCAAGCCAAGCGAGTTGGTGCGTGCCGGGAAGGTGCCTTGAGTGAACAGGATGCACTGGACAGCGCAGATGACTTGAAAAACGCCGTCATCTGACGGCCGCCCAGAGTTTGCGCAGCGCACCCGTTCGCCGGGCTTGCGCTGCGCCAGGAATGCAGTCGACGAGCTGTAGACAGGAGACAGACATGGGATCGCACAAGCCGTTTTATGCCACTGTGGCCGATAGACTGATTGCGCAGCTGGAGGCGGGCACGGCGCCCTGGCAAAAGCCGTGGAAACCGGGGGAGTCACCGGCACAGCTGCCCGTCAATCCGGTGTCAGGCAAGCACTACCAGGGCATCAACATGCTCCAGCTCATGGGCCACGGGTATGCGGATCCACGCTGGATGACCCGCAAGCAGGCGCAGTCCTTGGGCGCCCAGGTGCGCCAGGGCCAGCTGGGAACGCCGATCCAGTATTGGAAGTTCGACGAGGAACTGGTCCAGACCGACGCACAGGGCCGAGTTCTTCTGGATGCACTGGGCGTGCCGATGAAGGAGATGGTCCCGCTTGAGAACCCGCAGCTTTTGATCGCCACGGTTTTCAATGCCGAGCAGGTTGACGGTCTGCCGCCGGTGCAACTGGGTCCGCAGCCGGACTGGAGCCCTGTAGAGCGGGCAGAAAAAATTCTCAAGGCTTCGGGCGCGGTGATTGTGCACGGCGAGCACAACCGGGCGTTCTACCGGCCGGAAACCGACAGCATCCACCTGCCGGCCAAAGCGCAGTTCGCCACGCCGGACAATTACTACGCGGTGGCGCTGCATGAGTTGGGACACTGGACAGGCCATGTCTTTCGCCTGGACCGCGACCAGTCCCAGCCCTATGGCAGCACGGGCTATGCGCGCGAAGAGCTGCGCGCGGAAATCGCCAGCATGATGCTGGGCGAGCAGCTGGGCATAGGCCATGACCCGGCGCAGCATGCGGCCTATGTGGGCAACTGGATACGCGCGCTGCGGGACGATCCGTTGGAGATCTTCCAGGCGGCCGCGGACGCGGAAGAAATCTGCGAGTATGTGCTGGGCCTGGAGCAGCAACAGACCCTGCAGCAGGAGCAGGCCGCGGTGCCCAGCACCGTCGAGGAGGCAGCGCAGCGCCTGGTCGCGGCAGCGCCGAACCGCGGCCTCGATCCTGCAGCGAAAGCCCGCTTGCTGGCTCTGACGCGGGCCCAGCTCCTGACCGGCACGATCGCCCAGGCACAAGCCCAGGAGCAGACCGCGGCGCAGGTGCTGCGCCAGATGCTCGAGCTGCTGCCCGCAACCCAGCCCACGCCCTATATGCAGGCCAAAGGCATTTCACCGCAGTCCGGCGTGTTCACCGACCGCACGGGACGGGACACCTGCGTGCCGGTGATCGATGCCAAAGGCAAGCAGTGGTCGCTGCAAACCATTGCCGCGGACGGCAGCCAGCATTTCCCGCCGGACAGCCGAAAGGAGGGGTGCTTTCATGCGGTGGGCGGCATGGCCGCGCTGGCCCGGGCGCCGGCCCTGGTAATTGGCGAGAGCTACGCCAGCGCGGCCAGCCTGTCGCAGACGCTGGGCTTTGCGACCGTGGCCGCGCTGGATGCGGGCAACTTGCCGGCCGTGGCCCAGGCCTTGCACGCGAAGTTTCCGCACAAGCCGGTGGTGATCGCGGGCGACGATGACCGCCACCTGGAGCTGACCCGGGGCAGCAACCCGGGCAAGACCAAGGCCCAGGAAGCCGCGAAGCTCACGGGCGGCACGGTCCTGCTGCCGATTTTCGGGCCGGGAGAAAACAGCTATCCCGCGGGGCTTGCGGCCATCACGCCGCAGGCCTGGCGCGCGCACCAGCGCACGGGCGACGCGCTGAGCGCACCGCAGCTGGCGGCTCTGGCGCGCATGCAGGGCAAGACCGACTTCAACGATCTGGCCCAGACCAGCGTGCTCGGTCAGGACGGCATGGACCGCCAGGTGCGCGGCGTGGTCCGCGGCCTGATCGACAGGCAGGTGCAGCAGCAGCGCGCGCAGCGGCAGCTGGCGCCCATGCAGCGCGCCGCGCGGCTGGGCGCGGGCTGAGCGGGCCGGCCTGGTCCGGCCCGTCACGTGCGGGACGGCATGCGCGGGTGGGCGATGTTCCAATATTTTTCAAGAGGGCTGCTGGTCGAGCAGCCCACAACCTTCAAAGGATGAAGAATGTTTGCTGAACCTTCCGCGAAAACCGCTGACCTGCTGCAGCGCATGCGCCAGTTTTTTGATGAACACATTTATCCCAACGAAGAGCGTTACCACCGCGAGATGGACGCGTTCCGCCGCGCTGGCAATGCCTGGCAGGTGCCAGCGCTGATCGAGGAACTCAAGCCGCTGGCGCGCGCAGCCGGTCTGTGGAACATGTTCCTGCCGCACGAGCACCGCGGCGTGCCCGGCATCTCCAACCTGGATTACGCCCCGCTGTGCGAACTCATGGGCCGTGTCTCCTGGTCGGGCGAAGTCTTCAACTGCTCGGCGCCCGACACCGGCAACATGGAAACCATAGAGCGCTACGGCAATCATGCGCAGAAGGAACAGTGGCTGGAGCCGCTGCTGCGCGGCGAGATCCGTTCGGGCTTTCTGATGACCGAGCCGGCCGTGGCCTCGTCGGACGCCACCAACATCCAGTGCACGATACGCCGCGAAGGCAACGAGTACGTGATCAACGGCCGCAAGTGGTTCTCGTCGGGCGCCGGCAGCCCGCGTTGCAAGATCTTCATCGTGATGGGCAAGACCGACCCGGATGCGCCGCGCCATGCGCAGCAGTCCATGGTGCTGGTGCCGCGCGACACCCAGGGCGTCACGGTGCTGCGCCACCTGTCGGTGTTCGGCTATGACGACGCGCCCCACGGGCATATGGAAGTGCTGCTGGAAGACGTGCGCGTGCCGGTGGAGAACATTCTGCTGGGCGAAGGCCGGGGTTTCGAGATCGCCCAGGGGCGCCTTGGCCCCGGACGCATCCACCATTGCATGCGCTCCATCGGCGCCGCCGAGCGCGCCCTGGAGATGATGTGCGACCGACTGCGCGCGCGCGTGGCTTTCGGTCGCCCGCTGGCCGAGCAGTCGGTATGGCACGAGCGCATCGCCGAGTCGCGCTGCCTGATCGACCAGGCGCGCCTGCTGACGCTCAACGCGGCCTACAAGATGGACACCGTGGGCAACAAGGAAGCGCGCGCGGAAATCGCCATGATCAAGGTGGTCGCGCCGAACATGTCCTGCAAGGTGGTCGACTGGGCCATCCAGGCGCATGGCGCGGCCGGCGTGAGCCAGGACTTCTGGCTGGCCGAAGCCTATGCCCACCAGCGCACCGTGCGCATCGTCGACGGCCCGGATGAAGTGCACCGCAACGCCATCGCCAAGCTGGAATTGGCCAAGCGCGCGCCGGCACGCGGCTGAAGCGGATCATGGGGCGGTGCGCGAGCGCTGTCCTGGATCACCGAACCCTCCTTCGGGAGGGTTTTTTGTGCGTGGGGCAAGGCTTTCCCTAGCCCTCGATGTCGCCGGTGATGGGCAGTACCAGTCCGGTGATGTAGCGGGAGCAACTGGGCGCGGCCAGGAAGACATAGGCCGGGGAGATTTCCTCGGGCTGCGCCGCTCGGCCCAGGTGGGTTTCGCTGCCGAATCGGGCCAAGGCATCGTCGCCGAGGTCCGCGGGATTGAGCGGCGTCCACACTGGGCCGGGAGCGACGGCATTGACGCGAATGCCTTGGTCCACCAGGTTCAATGCCAGCGACTTGGTGAACGCATGGATGGCGCCCTTGGTGGCGGAGTAATCCAGCAGATGGGCGCTGCCGCGCAGACCCGTCACCGAGCCGGTGTTGATGATGCAGTCGCCGGCCGACAGATAAGGCAGTGCCGACTGGGACATGTGGAGGTAGCCGAAGAGGTTGGTGCCAAAGGTCTGCGCCACCCTGTCCGGCGTGAGATCCGCCAAGGAAGCTGCATGCTCCTGGAAAGCCGCATTGTTGACCAGAATATTGAGGCCGCCGAACTGCTGGATCACCTGTTGGACGCTGTGGGCGCAGAACTTCAGGTCCTGGACGTCGCCGGAGATCGCCAGGCTTTTGCCGCCTTCGGCTTCGATCAATTCGCAGGTTTTCCGGGCATCGGCATGTTCATCGAGGTAGCAGATCGCGACATTGGCGCCCTCCCTGGCAAACAGGATGGCGACCGAGCGTCCTATGCCTGAATCACCTCCCGTGATCAAGGCCGACATGCCGGCCAGTTTGCCGCTGCCCCGGTAGTCGGGCGCCGCATATTGGGGCGCAGGGCGCAGCTGGTTTTCATCGCCGGGCTTGTCCAGATGCGGCAATGGCTGCGCCGGGGGGGAGCCGGTGGCGGGCGGCTGCGCCTCGGGTTTTTTCGCTTTTCTGTCCTTCTTGCCCTGCTGGCTTTGAATGGACTGTTGTTTGGCAACGGTTTTCTTGACCGATCTGCGGGTTTTCTTGCCGGATTTTTTCATGACGCAATGTCCTTCTGTGACGAAGAAGACTCAGAGGCCGGCATCCGGGGCACGCTGCAACAGAGGTGTTTTCTGTGGAGATAAGTGCGTGCTCACTGTGGTGATTTCAGGCTGCTGTACTGGATTCACGTTGGCGCGGATGTGAATTCAATGTAGGTCGGCAGCAGGCCCGTGGGTGTAGGCAGGCGGCGGAATTTATCTTTGCAATCACTATTACATGCAGACAAACGCCGGACTGCCTCCCGCGCCCGTGCCGGGCGGTGCACGCCTTATGCGCTGGGTGGCGTCGCTGCGGGCAGGCGCAGATAGACTTCAAAGCCCGGGTGCAGGTTGGCGAAGTGCAGGCTGCCGTTGTGCAGTTGCACGATGGCCTGAACGCTGGACAGGCCCAGGCCGTGGCCGGGTTGCTGCTCATGGGCGCGGAAGAAACGATCGGTGAGGCGGTGCAGTCGCTCGGGCGGTACGCCAGGGCCGTTGTCCTGCAAGCGCAGGTGGATCGTATCGCCGGTCTGCTGGGCCGTGATGTGCAGCCAGCCGCCGGGCTGCTGGCAGGCATATTTGAGGGCGTTTTCCACCATATTGGCCAGGGCGCTGGCCAGCAGGTCGGCATCGCCCAGCGCGAAAGGGTGTCCCTGCACGGTCACTTGCAGGCTGGACTGGAATTCCTCGGCCACGGGCGCGTACAAGTCCTCGATGTCGGCGAGCAAGTCATGCATGTCCACCGGCGAAAGCTCCTGGCGGCGCATGCCCGATTCCAGCTCGGCAATCTGCAGCAGCTTGTCGAACACCGTGCCCAGGTCCTGCACTTCCTGCTCCAGGCGTTCAAGCAGGCCTTGCTGGTGCTCCCCGGTCAGGTGGCGGGCGCTGCGCAATTGCAGCAACACCCGCGTGAGCGGCGTGCGCAGGTTGTGGGCAATGGTGTTGGAGACATGGCGCACGCCATCCATCAACTGCTCGATCTGGTCGAGCATCTTGTTGATGTCGCGGCCCAGGCGCGTGAATTCGTCGTCGCGCGTGGACAGGGGAATGCGCTGTCTCAGGTCGCCGCTGGAGACCTGCAGCATGACGTGGCGGATGTTGGCGGCGCGGTCGTCCACCAGGCGCCGAAAGCCCACGCCGCCCAGGACGGCCAGGATCACCACGATCACGGCCGCCGCCAGGCTGGCGCGGATGAAGCGTTCCTCGATGTCGCGCAGCGATTCCATATCGCTGCCGACGATCAGGATGTTGCCATTGTTGAGCTGTGCCACGGCCACGCGGCCGGTGATGGTGCGGCCGGATTGGCGCAGGTGCAGGTCGCGCAGGCCGAAGGTGTGCAGGCCGCGCTGCGGCAGGATGCTGGCATTGCCCGCCAGGACCTTGCCGTCCGGATCGGTCAGGATGGCAATTTCCGTCTGGCTGTCGACCCCATCGCTGAGCAGGCTGTGGATTTCCTGCTGCAGCGAGTCTTCGCCGTATTGCAGGGCGTGGATCTGCAGGCGCTTGAGGTCCAGATTGGCCTGGCGGTCCACGCGCGCGCTCAGCACGCCCACCATTTGCATGTAGAAGATGGCCAGCACCACCATCATGGTCAGCAGCAGCAGGCCGCCGTAGTACAGGGCCAGGCGAAAGGCGATGGAGCTCCAGGGCCGGCCGGCCGCCGTGACGGGGGTCACAGAGCCGGGGCCTGGGTGGACAGGCAATAACCGACACCGCGCACGGTGTGGATCAGCGGCGTATCAAAGCCCTTGTCCACCTTGTTGCGCAGCCGGCTGATGTGCACGTCGATCACATTGGTCTGCGGATCGAAACGGTAGTCCCAGACCGATTCCAGCAGCATGGTGCGGGTGACGGTGTGGTTCACATGGCGGGCCAGAAAGGCCAGCAGGCGGAACTCGCGCGGCTGCAGTTGCAAAGTGTGGCCGCCACGCTCGGCATGGCGGCTGAGCAGGTTCAGCCGCAGATCCGCCACTTCCAGCATGGGCGTGGACACCGGCGATTGCACGCGGCGCAGCAGGGCTTCGAGACGCGCCTGCAGTTCCGAGAAGGCAAACGGCTTGGTCAGATAGTCGTCGCAGCCGGCTTTGAGGCAGCGCACCCGCTCGTCGGTGGCGGACAGCGCGCTGAGCACCAGCACCGGCGTGGTGTTGCCCGTGCTGCGCAGCGCCTGCAGGATCTTGAGGCCGTCGAAACCGTCGGGCAGCATGCGGTCGAGCACGATGGCATCCCAGTGGCCGGTCAAGGCCTGGGTGAGACCTTCCACGCCATTGGGACACACGCACACTTCCGCCTGAAGCTCGCGCATGCCTTCGGCGAGGAAGTTGGCATTGTGGGAGTCGTCTTCGATGATGAGAAAGCGTGGCATGGATCGGACGTGAAAAAACTCCCAACTATAGACATGACATGGGCACGCGGCCCATGTCGCCAGGCTTATCCCCCTATCAGGGGGAGTTGGCCGCGCGCGGCATCCAGTTCCCACTGGGCCTGCCAGACGCGCAGCGTCAGATCCAGGTACTGCTGCTGGTGCTCGGCGACCGAGCCCATCGCATCCAGCCATTCCAGGATGGAGCTCTGGCCGAGGCGGTACGAATCCTGGGCCATCTGGCGCAATGGCGCAAGCTGGGTCAGCCCGCGCGACTCGTAGGTCTGCAGCGTCTTGCGCAGCAGGTTGCGCTGGCTCAGGGCCTGCTGCAGACGCTGGCGGGCCAGTTGCTGCGCGGCCTCTTCTTCCAGCAGGGCCTGGTCGTGCGCCAGCTGGGCGTGTGCCACGGCGCCCTGCTTGCGGTCAAACAGCGGCAGCTCGACCGAGATGCCCACCTGGTTGTAGCCGTAGCGGGAGCCATCGGTGCGGCCGCGCACGCGGCTCACGCCGACGGTGGGCGTGGGCAGCGCTTCGCGGGCCTGCTGGCGCGTGAACTGTTCGGTCTGCACCACCTTGGCATGGGCGGCCTGCAGTTGCGGCAGCAAGGGCTGGGCGCTTTGCCACATGCTCTCCAGCGTGGGCTCGTCGCTGGCGGGCTTGACGGTCTTGAGGGGCAGCAGGCTGCCCAGGGCCTTGGGCGTCCAATGCGGCTGGGTCAGCAGTTCCGCCAGGGCGGAACGCGCGGCCAGCACTTCGGACTCCTGCTGTTCCAGC
>JAMNYN010000462.1 GCA_023622805.1 Pseudomonadota bacterium
GCACCAGGCGGGGAATGCGTTCGTCCCAGAACATGGTGAAGTGCGGCGCGACCATCTTCGAGGCCGCGGGCAGGTTCAACCAAATCTGGAACAGCTCCAGCGGATTGGGCTGGTCGCTGTTGAGCAAGGGGAACATTTCCGAGTGCACGATGCCTTCGCCGGCCGTGACCCACTGCACGTCGCCGCGGCCAAAGCGCGCCGCGGCCCCGAGCGAATCCGAATGGTCGATCAGGCCTTTGCGCACCAGGGTGACGGTTTCAAAACCCCGGTGCGGGTGGCCGGGAAAGCCGGGCACATGGTCGCCGTGGTACATGCTCCAGCCGTCCTTGCGGCTGAAGTCGCTGCCCATCTCGCGACCTTCGAATTCCACCGCCTGCACGCCCATCTTGCCGTCGCTGGCCGGATAGCTGTCGTCGTGGTGGGCACAGAACAGGAACGGGTCCAGCGTAGGCCATTGCGGGCCCAGGGCCTGGGCCTGGAGAACGGGCGAGGTGGTAGCGGTGGTCATGGCGGGGAACTCCTTGGCATGGCAGCCTGCAGCCGCGCGCAGGCCGGCAGCAGACAAGAATGGACAGATACCCCATTACATGCGAGCCAAGGGCACAAAGAGAAGCCCCACCGGTGGAACACTCTGTCACAGCAGGCAGGCACAGACGTTTTAGTTATCCGTCCCGCGCGCCGAACCCACGGCCCCTGAAACTGGCGCTCCCCAGCCCCGGGGCAGCGAGCAAGGGCCGCCCCGCAGCGAGGCTGCCGTCCCCCTCCACCGCAGGATGAGAGGGGGAAGCCGCGCAGCGGCTCAGGGGGTGCCCCCCAACTTCACCGCGGCGGAATCTCCAACCCCCGCTGCACGGCCGGGCGCTGCAGCCAGGTGTCCAGCACACGGTGCAGATTGCTGAACTTCTCCCAGCCCACGAGGTCCGCGGCTTCGTAAAAGCCGACCAGGTTGCGCACCCAGGGCAGGATGGCGATGTCGGCCACGGTGTAGTCGCGGCCCATGATCCAGTCGCGGCCTTCGAGGCGCTGCTCCAGCACCTGCAGCAGGCGCCGCGACTCGGCCACATAGCGGTCGCGCGGACGCTTGTCCTCGTAGTCCTTGCCGGCAAACTTGTGGAAAAAGCCCAGCTGACCAAACATCGGCCCGATGCCGCCCATCTGGAACATCAGCCACTGCAGCGTCTCATAGCGCGCCGAGGCATTCAGCGGGATGAATTTGCCCGACTTCTCGGCCAGGTAGATCAGGATGGCGCCCGACTCGAACAGCGCCAGCGGCTCGCCGCCCGGGCCGTGCGGGTCGAGGATGGCGGGAATCTTGTTGTTCGGGTTCAGCGACAGAAAGGCCGGCGACAGCTGGTCCTGGCTGTCAAAACGCACGGTGTGCGCTTCGTAGGGCATGCCGATCTCTTCCAGCATGATCGATACCTTGACGCCGTTGGGCGTGGGCAGGGAGTACAGCTGCAGGCGCTCCGGGTGCTGGGGCGGCCACTTGCGGGTGATGGGAAAGACGGACAGATCGGTCATGGGCGTCAAGGACTCAGGTTGCAATGGACATGTGACTGCCGCACGCGCCGGACAGCGCCAGGCAGTCTCCCGCGCCCATGGTACGCGCCTTCAAGTCCGAGGTCGCTCAACGCGCCTGGGGCTTGCGGTCGAGCGCGATCTCCAGGCCCTGGGGCGTGACGCGCATGGCGCCGGGCTGCATGTCCAGTGCGTCCATCAGCGCCAGGTCCTTGTCCTGCATCTGGTAGAGCGCCACCCCGTCCAGGGCCTGCGCGGCGATGCCGCCGCCGTAGGTGGAAAGCATTTCGGCCAGGGCCGGCGGCAGGCCGTCGAGCTCCAGGCGGTGGACGGTGATGCTTTGTGCGCGCACCGTGCGGTCGCTGGCTTCGTAGCGCAGCGCAAAGTCGACTTCCATGCGGCCGGCATAGCCTTGCTTGAGCACCGGACCCGACAGGCTGGTCGCGATCTGGGCCTTGATCAGATTCGACTCGGGCAGCAATTGCAGGCTAGGCGCCTGCAATTGCAGCTGCAGCAGCCCCGCCACCGGGTACTGCCGGGGGAAGCGCTGGGCCACGGCCTGCTGCAGCTTTTCCGCCGAAACGATCACATGGCGCGGCACCGATTTCCCGGAGCAGGCGGTGGACAACAGTGCGGTGGACACCAGGGAACTGAGCAGAAAGCAGCGGCGAAGCATGGCGGGAAAATCCGTGACGAGGCAGTGAAAAGCAACAAGGGCAGTGCAGGCCGCCCGGAACGCAGCGGACCCACGGTGAACGAATGCCGTTCGTGCGAAAAACAGCGGCAAAGTTCCCTGCGGACCCGGGCGATTGTCGCCTTTTGTGACCCCGCGGCCAAGCCCGCGCTGCCAGGCCGATAGCAGCCGGCCGCGCGGCCTCGGCTCACTGGAGCGGAATCTTGGCCGTCCTGATCACGTCGCCCCAGCGCTTGATTTCCGAGGCCAGCAGCGCCGAAGCTTCCTGCGGCGTGCTGGACTGGGCCTCCACGTTCAGGTCATGGAGCTTTTTCCTCACGTCGGGCGCGTTCAGCGCAGCGACGATCTCCTGGTTCAGCCGGGCAATCACCGGCGCAGGCGTCCTGGCGGGCGCGGCCAGCGCATTCCAGCTGCGGGCCACATAGCCGGGCAGGCCGGCTTCCCGGGTGGTGGGCACATCGGGCAGCACCGCCGCGCGCTTGTCGCTGGTCACGGCCAGCGCGCGCAAGGCCTTGGACTGGATCTGGGTGAGCACGGGCGCCACGATTTCCACGGCGGCGTCGATCTGGCCGCCGCGCAGCGCGGTCACCACGGCGGGCGTGCCGTTGAAAGGAATGATTTGCACATCCACGCCGGCGGTGGACTTGAACAGCTCGGCCGTCAGGTTTTGCGTGCTGCCCACGTTGATCGAGCCCAGGTTCAGCTTGCCTGGGTTGGCCTTGGCATAGGCCAGCAGTTCGCCCAAGGTCTTGAAGCGCGAGTTGGCGGCCGTGACCACGGCCAAGTCAAAGTAGCCCAGCGTGGAGATCGGCACGAAGTCCTGCGAGGTCTTGAACGGCAGGCTTCTGAACAGGGATTCGCTCACCGCCGTGGCGTTGGACATCAGCAGCAGGGTGTGGCCGTCGGGCTCGGCCTTGGCCACCGTGTCGCCCGCGACGATGCCGCCCGCGCCGGGCTTGTTCTCAATCACCACCGCCTGGCCCAGCGCTTCGCCCATTTTCTGGGCCACCACGCGCGCCGTCACATCGGCCACGCCGCCGGCGCCGAACGGCACCACGATGCGCACCGGCTTGGACGGGAAATTCTGCGCAAAAGCCACGCTGGTGAATAGCGCGGAAGCCACCAGGGCGCCGAGCGAACGCTGCAATGTCATAGCTGTCAGTTTTTTATCGGTCAATAATGCATGCAGGCAGCCACATCGGGCAACGCTGCGCCTGCCGCCGACTCTCGCTGCCATTGGATTTGTGCGCAAGTAGGCTGGCGCACTTGCAGATATAGCGGAAGTGAACAGCCACGCCATCTCCCATTTTGGCGAAACCTGTCCAGCTCCCACCGCAAACCCTTCAGGCACGCCCCCGAAATGCCTTCAACACCGCCTAGGGCTTGTCGCGCACCGCATCGGCCAGGGCCGCCCAGGCCTTGAGCGTCAGCGCATGGGTGTAGGCAGCCGCCGCCATGGGGTGTGACGACAGCTTGATCACCACCATCTCGGCCTTGGGATTGACGTGGATGAACTGGCCATGGATTCCTGCGGCCTCGTAGGCACCGTCGGCGTTGTGCAGCACCCACCACTGGTTGCGGTAGCTGTAGCCGGGCCTGGCGGCCTGGATGCCGCCGAACTTGAACTTCTCACGGTCGCCGCCCTTGCGGATATCGTCCACCACGGCCTGGTCGAAGATCTTCTGGCCGTTGAAGCGCCCGCCCAGGCGCAGCATCTCACCCACGCGCGCCAGGTCACGCGCCGTGGCGTTCAGGCCCGCGCCCTGCAGCGGCGTGCCCGCGCTGTCGACCATCACATAGGCATCTTCCTGCATGCCCATCTTCTGCCACAGCTGCTCGCTCATCAGATCGCTCCAGCGGCGGTTCGTGATGCGCGAGACGATCCAGCCCAGCACTTCGGAATGCACGGTGCGGTAGACAAAGCCTTCGCCATGCGTGCCCTCCTTGGGCAAGGTCTTGAGGAAGTCATAGACATTGGCCGCACCCTGGTAGCCCGGCGGGCGCTCCATCAGGCCCGAAGCCAGTGAGTAGCCGAAGACTTCGCTGGTCGGGTCGGTGTAGACCTCGCGAAACCGCACGGCCCCGCTCATGTCCATGACCTGGCGCACGCTCATGTCGCCCCAGGCCGAAGAAGCCAGCTCGGGCAGGTATTGGGTCACCAGCGCCTCTGGGTCGAGCTTGCCGTCATGGACCAGTTGCGCGGCCATCAGGCCGGTGAAGGATTTGGTCACCGAGAACAGCAGATGCGGCGAAGCCGGCTGCATCTGGTTCTGGTAGCGCTCGAACACCACCTTGCCCTTGTGCAGCACCACCAGCGCGTCGGTGTAAGTGCTGTCCAGCCACTGGTTGACCGTGATGGGCTGGCCCTTGTCGCTGACGAACTGCATGTCGCCCAGCGGCAGCGGGGCCTCCGGCAGTGCGCTCACCGGCTGGTTGCCGCGCCGGATGTTCTGCGTGGGCTTGAGTTCGCGCAAATGCTGCAAGGTCCAGCGCATCTGCGGGTACTTGCCGCTGTTGCTCAGGTCCACACGCTTGTCCGGCGGTGGAGGAAAGCCTTGCATCAAGCCCAGCGCATCCAGCGTGACCGAGGCCGGCGGAGGCAGGGCCGGCGCAGCCTGCGCCAGGGCCGCGGCGGGCAGCAGTCCACTCAGGCCCAAGGCCCCGGCCATGCCCCACCGGGCCGCCAGGCCGGGAAGCGCGTACACCGGACGCAAAAGGCGCGATGAACGCAAAAACGGAACCAACGCTGTCGCAGGCGTGCGCAATGGCATGTAAAGACTCCTGTGGGTTCACCTGCCAGCCCTCCATGGGCAGGCATGGCCCACAGCAGTCTGTCAGCGGCGAGCAGACATGTCATGCGCCATAACCCTCGCTGCGTCTGGTGCGCGACAGGCACACGGCACAATGGCTTTCTGCCGATTCAGGAGCCTTGCACCATGCCCGACACCACCCACCCATCCGCCGGCACGCCGACCGATCCACGCATTGCCGACGTGCTCGGCTACTGGCTGGGCGCGGCCCAGCCCACGGATGCCGACGCCCTCACGCGCCAGCCGCTGTGGTTTGCCAAATCCGACGCCACCGATGCAGAGATCCGCACGCGCTTCGGCCCGCTGGTCGACCAGGCGCTGTCCGGCGCACTCGACGGCTGGGCCGGCTCGCCGCTGGGACGGCTGGCGCTGATCCTGCTGCTCGACCAGTTCACGCGCAACCTGTTTCGCGGCACGCCGCAAAGCTTTGCCGGCGACGCGCAGGCGCTGCAACTGGCGCTGGACGGCATGCTCGCCGGCCACGACGCCGATCCCAGCGTGCCGACCGTGGCGCGCATCTTCTTCTACCTGCCGCTGGAACACGCCGAAGACGGGCCCTTGCAGGCCCAAAGCGTCGCCGCCTTCACCCAGTTGCATGACCTGGCGCCCCCCGCGCTGCACGGCCTGCTGGCCGGCACGCTGGACTACGCCCACAAACACCAGGATGTGATCACGCGCTTTGGCCGCTTCCCCCACCGCAACCCCATCCTGGGGCGCAGCAGTACGGAGGCCGAGCAGGCCTACCTGGCCCAGCCAGGGTCAGGGTTTTAACTGGCCGTCGCCGGAGTGCGCTCGCCAGCGGCGTCCGCCTCGCGCCGCGGCCGGTCGCGCCAGCGCAGCGCCCAGCGCTCCACGGTGTAGAACGACAAGGCCGACAGCGCGACCGAGATCGCCAACCCCGCGACCACCACCACCGGCCAGGAATAATCGGCCCGCAGATAGCGCACCACCGGATAGTGCCACAGGTATACGCCGTAGGACAGCCGGCCCAGCTGCACCAGCACCGGCGCGCTCAGCATGTCGTAGACCAGTCCGCTGCGCTGCTGCACCGCGACCAGCAGCACCAGGGCCGCGCATTCCACCACCGTGATGCCCCAGACCATCACCGCCTGGTTGTCCCACTCCAGCGACATCAGCAGGGGAATCGCCAGCGGCAGCCACATGGCGTGGTGCAGGCGCGAGCGCAGCAGCTCCAGCCACCGGGGCTTGCCCAGCGCCAGCGCCGCCAGCAGGCTGCCGGCCAGCAGGCCCGAGGCGCGGGTATCGAAGCGGAAGAAGATTTCGTAGAACTGCTGGCCCTGGCCTACCCACAGCAGGCGCCACAGGCCGCTGAGCACCCACAGCAGCAGGATGGGCCGCCACAGCCTCTGCGCCCCGGCGCTGCGCAGCAGCAGCACCAGCAATGGCGGCCAGACCAGGTAGAAGTGCTCCTCGACCGACAGCGACCACATGTGCAGCAGCGTGTCGGGGCTGTCGAAGAAGGCGATTCCGTAGTCGGCCAGGTACAGCGCCGAGACCAGGGCGTCCTGGTAGATGTCGTCCAGGTCCGGCCACAAAAGCGGCGCCACCAGGCAATAGGCCGCCAGGAACAGCAGCAGCGCAGGCATCAGCCGGAAAAAGCGGCGCCGGTAAAACCGCCAGTAATCGAGACGGCCGTTGGCCTGGACCTCCTGCAGCAGCAGCGCGGTGATCAGAAAGCCGCTGAGCACGAAGAACAGGTCCACGCCGAGAAATGCGCCGTCGAACAGCGGCACATGGGCATGGGACAAAAGCACCAGCACGATGGCCACACCCCGCAGCCCGTCGAGGGCTGGGTTGTAGCGCAGATGGAAATTTTGCAAAGCCAAACCCGAAGCACCTTTCATCCATCCGGGCGCAGCCCGAATCATCCACCGTGGAAGCACATGCCGGCAGCGTGGCCGGCACTTTGCCGCGTGGAGCCGGAACTAGGCGTTCAGGCCACGGCAAATCGACACCATGCGAGCGCATGGCGGGCTGAAAAGCATTCAGCGTTTTTTCATTCTAACCATTCAACCGCCTACGATCTTTGCTATCAACTTTAATAAACGGAATACGACGCAAAGACGGGCATGCGGCGGCTGCGGCCGACAACGCATGTAAGCAACGGTAGGGGTTCCAGAGGCTGCCGGAGCGCGGGAGGAATGCCGCAGCGACGGCGTGGGCCGCTGCGGGAAAGCCGGCAGGCTTGTATCTGATGAAAAAATATGCAACGCAGCTGCGGCGTTGCAGGGCTGGCTCAGCCTTGCTTCACCACGGACCAGCCGGCGTGCAGGTTCTGCTTGTCGTTCTCATAGTCCCAGATCGTGCCGCAGCGGTCGCACTGGTAGCGCGTGACGGTGACCTGACCCGAAGCGCGCTCTTCCTTGCGGTTGCCGTGCTGCTGCAGCTCGACATGGCCTTTAGCGCGGCGCCAGTTTTGCTGGATGCCGGCGCAGGAAGTGCACATGGACTCAGGCGTGTTGGCGGGCGTGGAGGAGCTGTCTTGGGTCATGGGGTGTCGCTAAAAAGTGGCGGGTGTGGGCGCGGCGCACATTGACCGCAAGGGGCGTAATTGTGCAGCAAGGCCCGGTGCAAAGCGCATGGCAGGGTGAAAGCGCGGTGCGCTCAGTCCGCCGCCAGAGACGCGGACAGGGCTCGCCAGCGCTGGCAGGCCGCGCCGTCCTGGTCCGGCGGCAGCTGGTGCTTGGCCTGCAGGTAATGGTGGCTGAACAGATCGAAATAGGCTTGCAGCGTCTGCGCGGCCCGGCTGTCGCCGCCCAGCTCCAGGCACAGCGCGGCCACTTCGGCCGTGCAGAAATGGTCGGAGCGCGTGGAGCGGCGCAACTGGTAGCGCGACATCTGTTCGGGCTGCAGGCTCAGCACCGGAAAGCGGTCCAGATAAGGACTCTTGCGGAACATCTTGCGCGCTTCGGACCAGGTCGCATCCAGCAGCACGAACAGCGGGCGCTTGGCCAGGCCGTTCGCCTGCGTGCCGGGCGTCACGGTCTGCACCACGCGCCCCCCGGCCACGTACTCGCCGGGAAACACCACATAGGGCTGCCACTGCGGATCGGCCAGCAGCGCCAGCAGATCGGGGTGCACTTCGGTGCGCGCCCAGCCAAAGGCATAGGTGTCGGCGACCACGTCGGCCACCAGCCAGCCGGTGTTGCTGGGCTTGAGCGGCTCGGCATCGGCCAGCAGCAGGCAGACACCGGCCTGCGTGGCCTGGGTCGGGCGCAGGGCGCACAGGCAATGGCTGGGCCGCAGGCGGCAGCCCGCGCAACGCTCGCCGCGCGGCCCGCCCCGGGCCATGAAAGGCTTGGTGCTGCGCGCGAGGCGCGCCGTGCGCAGCCGGGACACGGCGTGGGGCACGACAGGGGATACCGCGCCGTCGCTCATCGGCCGGCCGCGCATTCGAGTTCGAACAGCGGCACTTCAGCATCGCGGTGCAGCCAGACGCCGCCGCCCAGCTCGGTGAAGCCCTGGCTCAGGCCACGCCGGTACAGCTCGGCACGGTGGCGGAACAGCCGCGGGTCGGTCAGCGTCTCGTCGAGAATGTCGCGCTCCCAGTCTTCCAGCGACACTGCTTCGATGTACAGCGCGCCCCGGCCCAAGGCGCCGAAGTTGCGCAGCGCCAGCTTCAGGTCGGCCGCGCTCAGATAGGGCAGCACGCCCTGGCAGATGACGAAATCAAAAGGCTCGCCCGCCCGGTAGTCGACCACCGAGCCGCGCTCCCAGCCAAAGCGTTCGCACAGATAGGCGCTGTACTCCACGCCGTGGAACGTGGCCTCGGGGAAATGCCGCGCGATCACTTCGCGCCACAGACCGATGCCGCAGCCCACATCCAGCACGCGCCGCACGGGCACCCGCAGGTACTTGAGGTAGTTGCAGACAAAACTGCCCAGTCGTTCGATGTGCTGCGGGTCCACCACGCTCGTCTTCTTGTCGAAGTAGTAGCGCTGGTAATACGCCTCATCGAACCAACTGTCACTCGCAGATTTCACGCGCTCTCCTCCATTCCAATGGCTGGGAGTATCACCCAGCGTCCCGCGAATACCGGCCTGCGCGGTCTTTCCCAAGACCTTGCCAACTGGCCCGCCAACGGGACGGCTGCATAACGCCACAGAATCCAGGGCCAAAAGGCCGCGGCCAGAGGCGGGGCCGCCGCAGCCAAGCGCGCTGCCTTTTTTTCAGCCAAACTGCGCCCTTTGGATTTTCAGCAGCCTGGCCTGCCCCTCCTCTGTGCGCTTTTCCGTGAACGACTTGAAGATACCCGCCCGCGCGGCCGCGGCATGGCAACGCGTGCAGGCCTGGCCCCACTGGCCCCAACGCGCGCCCACCTCCCGGCAATGGGCCTGGGGCCTGGCCGCCATTCCGGCCCTGGGCCTGCTGTATGTGCTGGTGCTGATTCCGTTCACGCCCGGCATCCGCGATATCCGCAAGGCAAGGCTGGAGCAGCCCGCGCAGATCCTGAGCCAGGACGGCAAGGAACTGGCGATATTCAAGCGCAGCAACCGCACCTGGGTCGGGCTGGACCAGATTGCCCCGTCCGTGGTCCAGGCGCTGATCGCCACCGAAGACCACCGCTTCTACGACCACCACGGCCTGGACTGGCGGCGCACGGCGTCGTCCTTCGTCTACACGCTGGGCGGCGATCGGCAAGGCGGCTCGACCATTACCCAGCAGCTGGCACGCAACCTCTACCCCACGGAAATCGGCCGCGCGCCCACGCTCACGCGCAAGCTCAAGGAAGCCATCACGGCGTTCAAGATCGAGGCCCTCTACTCCAAGCAGGAGATCCTCGAAACCTATCTCAATACCGTGCCGTTTCTCTACAACGCCTACGGCATAGAGATGGCGGCGCGCACCTATTTCGACAAGTCGGCCGGCCAGCTCAGCGTACTGGAATCGGCGACCCTGGTCGGCATGCTCAAGGGCACGAGTTACTACAACCCGGTGCTCAACCCCGAGCGTTCGCTGGCGCGGCGCAATACGGTGCTGTCGCAGATGGTCAAGCGCGGCGTGCTCCTGGACGCCACGTTCGCGCAGCTCAAGAAGCGGCCGCTGCGCATCGATTTCGAGCGCCAGGAAGAACCCACGGGCCCCGCGCCCCACTTTGCGCAGCAGCTGCGCAAATGGCTGATTTCCTGGGCCGACAAGAACGACTACAACATCTACACCGACGGCCTGGTGGTGCACACCACGCTGGACGCGCGCCTGCAGACCTGGGCCAACCAGGCCGTGGCGCGCCAGGGCCGCAGCTTGCAAGGCATTGCCGACGCCGGCTGGAACCAGCGCGACGGCTGGAACCCCGCCAACCCGCTGGTCCAGACCCTGGTGCGCGAGTCCCCCGAGTACCGTGCAGCGCTCAAGACTGCGCCGGACGCTGACGCCGCCCTCAAGGCCCTGCTGGCGGACAAGGCCTTCATGCGCCGCCTGCGCACCGACAAGACGCGCGTGCAGGCCGGTCTGCTGGCCATGGACCCGGCCACTGGCGCCGTGCGCGCCTGGGTCGGCAGCCGCGACTTCACCATCGACGGCTTCGACCATGTGCAGCAGGCTCGCCGCCAGCCGGGCTCGACGTTCAAGCCATTTGTCTACGGCGCGGCACTGCAAAAAGGCATGCGTCCCGAGGACAAGCGCCCCGACCAGGCCGTGGAAATCGCGCTCGCCGGCGGCGACGTCTGGCGCCCCAGCGATGCCTCGGCGCCCAGCGGCAAGGACATGACGCTGGCCGACGCCCTGGCCTATTCCAAGAACACCATTACCGCCGCCCTGATGCAGGAAGTCGGCCCGCCCAAGGTGGTCCAGCTGGCCCGCGCCCTGGGCGTGCGCCAGAGCCCGCTGGACCCGGTGCCGGCCCTGGCCCTGGGCAGCAGCCCGGTCACGCTCAAGGAAATGGTCAACGCCTATGGCACGCTGGCCAACGGGGGCAGCTATCAGGAGCCGATGTGGGTCACGCGGATTGAAAACCGCGACGGCGAGCTGCTGGCCGAATTCGCGCCCACCAAGCCCGAGGAAGCACTCGACGGCCAGCTCAGCTACGAGCTGGTCGACATGCTGCGCGGCGTCATCAACAAGGGCACGGGGCGGGCCATTCGCCAGCAGTACGGCATACGCGGCGATGTCGCGGGCAAGACCGGCACCACGCAAGGCAATGCCGATGGCTGGTTCATTCTCATGCACCCCGAACTGGTGGTGGGCGCCTGGGCCGGCTTCAACGACAGCCGCATCAGCCTGCGCAACGACCAATGGGGCCAGGGCGCGCGCAGCGCCCTGCCCATGGTCGGCGACCTCACCTCCAAGGCGCTGCGCGCCCGGGTGATCGACGCCCAGGCCACTTTTGTCGCGCCCGAGAACAACCACTGGTGGCACCGACTGGGCGAAGCGCTGCGGGCGCGCTGGAAGCAATGGTGGGCGCCCGCGCCCCCTGCCCCGAACCCGCCGTCCAAGCAACCCGCTCCTGCGCCAGAAGCGCCTGAGCCAGCACCCGAGTTGCCGGCGGACACCGCGCCGGCGCGCATCACCACCGTGCCGGCCACGGGCCTGCCCATGCCCGAAGAAGTGATAGAGGAAAGCACGCCCCTGCTGCCGCTCACGCCAGGCATGGGCTGGCCGCCCACGGCGCCGCCAGCCGAGCCCAGTCCCTAGGCTTCAGGCCACTGAAAAGGCATGGGCTTCTTTTCCAGAAAGCAGCGCACCGCCTCCCGGTGTTCGGGCGTGCCCATGGCCAGGGCCTGGGCGTTGGCTTCCTGCTCCAGCAAAGACGCCAGATCCGTCGCGGCCAGCGACAGGGAGCGCTTGATCAGGCTCAGCGCCACCGGCGAAGCGCCGACAAAGCTGCGCGCGATGGCCTGGGCGCGGGCCTGCAGCGCCTCGGGCGCGACCAGCTCCGAGGCAATGCCCAGGGCCAGCGCTTCCTGCGCCGGGACTTCGCGCCCCGACAGCATCAGCTCGCGCGCCCGGTGCACGCCGACGATGCGCGGCAGGGTGTAGAAGGCCGCGCAGTCGGGCACCACACCCACGCGGATGAAGGACATGGCAAAGCGCGCGCGGGTGCTGGCGATGATGAAATCCGCCGCCAGGGCCAGGCTGAAGCCGGCCCCGTAGGCCGCGCCATCGACGGCCGCGATCACGGGCTTGTCCAGCTGCATCAAGTCCTTGAGCCAGTCGTGCAGACTGCCCAGGCGCCGGCGCCAGCCGGCATTGTCCAGACCGCTGGCGGCAATATTGCCCAGGTCGCCACCGGAGCAGAAATGCTCGCCATCCCCGGTCAGGACCAGGGCGCGA
>JAMNYN010000167.1 GCA_023622805.1 Pseudomonadota bacterium
AACGGCACCCGTGGGTGCCGTTTTTTTGAATGCTGTTCCACGCTCCGTAAGGAGCGTGGAGCCAGGTCACATCGTCATTCTTCGACGAATGCTTCCTCGCGGCGGTTCTTCACCGCAGGCATCAACACGATGACCAGCAGCAACACGGCAGCGATCAGGAAACCAGCGGAGATGGGACGGGTCACAAACACGCTCCAGTCACCACGCGACAGCAGCAGAGCGCGACGCAGGTTTTCTTCCATCATTGGGCCCAGGATGAAGCCCAGCAGCAGCGGTGCGGGTTCGGTACCCAGCTTGTGGAACACATAGCCGATGAAACCGAAGATACCCACCATCCACACGTCGAACTCGCTGTTCTTCGTGCCGTACACACCGATCGCGCAGAACAGCACGATGGCGGGGAACAGCCAGCGGTAAGGAACCGTCAGCAGCTTGATCCAGAGACCGATCAGCGGCAGGTTCAAGATGATCAGCATCAGGTTGCCCAGCCACATCGAAGCGATCAGGCCCCAGAACAGTTCCGGGTTGCTCGTCATCACCTGGGGACCAGGCTGGATGTTGTGGATCGTCATCGCGCCCACCATCAGCGCCATCACGGCGTTCGGGGGGATGCCCAGCGTCAGCAGGGGAATGAACGAAGTCTGCGAACCGGCGTTGTTGGCCGACTCAGGAGCACACACGCCACGGATATTGCCTTGACCGAAAGGAACTTCGCCCGGCTTGAGCTTGGTCTTCTTTTCGATGGTGTAGGCAGCAAAGGCCGACAGCATGGCACCGCCACCAGGCAAGATGCCCAGTGCCGAACCCAGGATGGTGCCGCGGATCATGGCCGGGAACATGCGCTTGAAGTCTTCCTTCGTAGGCATCAGACCCGTCACCTTGGCGGTGAACACTTCGCGCTCGTCTTCTGGCTTGGACAGGTTGGCAATGATTTCGCCGTAACCGAACACACCCATGGCGATCACGACAAAGTCGATACCGTCGGTCAGTTCAGGAATGTCGAAGCTGTAACGTGCCACGCCGGAGTTCACGTCGGTGCCGACCATGCCGAACAGCAGACCCAGCACGATCATGGCGATGGCCTTGAGCAGCGAACCCGAAGCCAGCACCACAGCGCCGATCAGACCCAGGGTCATCAGCGAGAAGTATTCAGCAGGGCCGAACTTGAAGGCGACTTCCGTCAGTGGAGGAGCGAACGCAGCCAAGATGATGGTGCCCACGCAACCAGCGAAGAACGAACCGATACCAGCCGCGGCGAGTGCAGGACCCGCTCGGCCTTTTCGCGCCATCTGATAGCCGTCGATCACCGTCACCACCGAGGAGGATTCTCCTGGCAGGTTGACCAGAATCGCGGTCGTCGAGCCGCCGTACTGGGCGCCGTAGTAAATACCGGCCAGCATGATCAGCGCCGCCACCGGAGGCAGGGCGTAGGTCGCAGGCAGCAGCATGGCGATGGTCGCCACTGGGCCGATGCCTGGCAAGATGCCGATAAGAGTGCCCAACAAACAGCCGATGAAGCAGTAAATCAGGTTTTGGAAGGTAAAGGCAACGCCGAAGCCGAGTGCCAGATTGTCAAGAAGTTCCACGAACGATGCTCCCTTAACCCGTGATGAAGCTAGGCCACACGGGGAACTGCAAATTCAGCGCCCAGACGAAAGCGACATAGCTGCCCACTGCCAAACAGGTTGCCAGGATGGCCACTTCCTTCACATTGAAGGTGTAGCCCGCCAGGCTGGCAATGAACACCAGGCCGTAGATCGCAACGATCAGACCGAACTGCGGAATGCCCAAGGCAGGAACACCCACCAGCAAGACACCGAACGCGAAGTTGGCAGCCAGGATGAAGAAGACTTGCTTCCAGGCCCACTTGCCGATCTTGTCGCCGTCAGGCGTTTCCACGATCAGACCCTTGGCGCCGATTGCAATGCCCAGAATGGACATCAGCACGCCGAGAATCATCGGGAAATAACCAGGACCCATGCGGGCACCCGTACCAATGTTGTAGTCAACGGCACCGATCGCAAAAGCGAGGCCGATGGCCAAGAACATCAGCCCGGAAAAAAAGTCTTTTTGACTCTTGATTTTCACAAAAATGTCTCCTAGACGGAAATCACGATGGCGCGATTGTGCAGCCTCAATAGTTGTGTCCGGATGTGGATTCCACCTACAAAGGCGATTCCTTCCGACTTACCTTTCGACCCTCTGAATCGGGCTACAGCCCGCATGCAGCCTGGGTTTCGGAAATTTCAGAAGTCCTTTTCGCGCAGACCATCAAGGGTTTTCACTGAGCGAGCGTAGGCGTGCCGGCGACGACTTCGGACAGCGTAGTCATGCCTTCGG
This sequence comes from Pseudomonadota bacterium, assembly GCA_023622805.1. Lineage (GTDB taxonomy): Bacteria > Pseudomonadota > Gammaproteobacteria > Burkholderiales > Burkholderiaceae_C > Comamonas > Comamonas bellezanensis. Next base: position 2,341 of record JAMNYN010000167.1, read on the forward strand.
CCACGCGCAGCGCACCGGCCAGGCGCAGCGGGCGCATGCCGTCGGCCACGGCCTGGCGGCGCAGGCCGTCGATCGAAGGCGCGGCATGGATGCGTTCCTTGAGCGCCTCGCTGACGGTGAGCAGCTCGTACAGGCCCGTGCGGCCACGGAATCCCGTCATGCGGCAGTCGGTGCAGCCCACGGGCTGATAGGGGCGGTAGCCGCCGTTGAGCTTCCAGGGTTTGACGGCCTCGGCCAGACTGTCCGCGCCCGCCTGGTCATCGGGCTGCTTGCACTGCGCGCACAGCGTGCGCACCAGCCGCTGGGCCAGAACGCCCAGCAAGGTGGCGTTGATCAGATAAGAGGGCACGCCCAGCTCCATCAGGCGACTCACCGCGCTGGGCGCGTCATTGGTGTGCAGCGTGGAGAACACCAGATGGCCGGTGAGCGCCGCCTGCACCGCCATTTCGGCCGTCGCCAGGTCGCGGATTTCCCCGACCATGATGATGTCCGGGTCCTGGCGCATGAGGGCCCGCAGGCCTTCGGTGAAACCGAAATCGAGCTGCGTCTGGACCTGGGTCTGGTTGAAGCTGGGCTCTATCATTTCTATGGGGTCTTCCACCGTGCTGACGTTCACGGCTTCGGTGGCGATGCGCTTGAGCGTGGCGTACAGCGTGGTGGTCTTGCCCGAGCCGGTGGGGCCGGTCACCAGGATGATGCCGTGGGGGCTGCGCACCAGGGACTCCCAACGCTGGGCGTCATGCGGCGAAAAGCCCAGCGCCGCCAGGTCCTTGACCGCGTTGTCGGGATCGAAGATCCGCATCACCATTTTTTCGCCGAAGGCCGTGGGCAAGGTCGACAGCCGCATTTCCACTTCATCGCCGCGTGGATTGCGGGTCTTGATGCGGCCGTCCTGGGGGCGGCGCTTCTCCATCACATCGATGCGTCCCAGCAGCTTGATCCGCGCCACCATGGCGTTGAGCACGCCCATGGGCAGGTGGTAGACCGGGTGCAGCACGCCGTCGATGCGAAAGCGGATCACGCCCTGCTCGCGCCGGGGCTCCAGATGGATGTCGCTGGCACGCTGGTCGAACGCGTACTGCCACAGCCAGTCCACCACCTTGACCACGCCCTGGTCGTTGGCATCGAGCTGCTTGTTGGCATTGCCCAGCTCCACCAGCTGTTCGAAGCTGACGGTGCTGGCGGCGCCGCCACTTTTTTGCGCCGCGCGCACCGACTTGGCCAGCGCGAAGAACTCGACCGTCAAACGCTTGATTTCCAGCGGGTTGGCCATCACCCGGCGCACCTTGCGCCGTGCCTGGCGCTGCACTTCGGCCACCCAGTCATCGACCAGGGGCTCGGCCGTGGCCACCACCACTTCCTCGGCCGTGACCTGCACCGGCAACACCTTGTGGCGCTCGGCATAGCTCGCGCTCATGGTTTCGGCCACCCGGCCGGCATCGACGCGCAGCGGATCGATGCGCAGATATTCCAGGCCGCAGCGCTGCGCCACGTACTGCGTCAGCGCTTCGACATCCAGCGGCGGCGCGCCATCGGCACGCTCCATGGCCACATGGGCCAGCCGCACCAGCGGGTGCAGACTGCTTTCGGCCTGCGAGCAGCGCAGCACCGTGCGCTCGGCCTCTTCAGCCGAGATCACGCCGTCGGCCTGCAGCCACTGGACGATGCGGCGCCACTGCAGCGGCCCGGTTTCAGGCGGCGTGGCGCCTGCCTGGGCCTTGGCGTTTGCGGGAGAAGAAAGCGAAGAGGAGGACATGGGGCAGCCAGGATGTTCCACGGCGCCGGGGACAGTCCGCCGGCGCCTGGCCTCCCACTGTAAACGCTGCCACGCCAGCGCGCGACGCTGTCAGGCGAAGGTATCGACCTGCGAACCCAGGGTCGTCGCCGCCCGGGCGCGCTCGCCCGTGGGCGGCTCGTCCTGCGCGGATGGCGCGGAACGCAATTTCTGCTCCTGCGCTTGCTGCTGCGCGCGCTGCAAGCCCTCGATCTGGGCCTGCACCGCCATCATTTGCGCCTGCAGCAGTTCCTGCTGCATTTTCTTGGTTTTGGCATCCACATCGGACGTGGCCAGCGACTTGAGCTTCTGCGTCAAGGATTGGAGCTGCTTTTGCAGCTGCGCGATCTGGCTGGCCGTGTCGCGGGCACTGCTGGCCGGCATGGAGGAAGAAGAGGAGACTTGCATGCTCAGCATTGTGCCCGTATACGCCCTCGCTCAGCGCTTGACCACGGGCTTGAAGCCGCGGGGCCACTTGGCGGCGGGCAGATCCCAGCGGGCCTGGATCATTTGCGCGCGCTCGTCGAGCACCGCACGCGTGGGGCGCGAAGCCGTGCGCTGGGCCAGCACCACGGTATTGCCTTCGCGCGTGGGCTTGAAGGCCCACAAGGCGTCTTCGCCAAAGGCTTCGGCCATCTTCGCCAGGCTTTTTTCAAAGCTCGACGAGCGCCCGAACAGGTTCACCGTCATGCAGCCGTCTTCGGTCAGCAGCGCCCGGCAGTCGGCATAGAACTCGGCGCTGTCGAGCACCGGCGCGGCCGCGTCGTGGTCGTACAGGTCGACGGCCAGCGCATCCACCTGGTTTTCCCAACCGGGGCGGCGGATTTCCTCGGCCGCGTCGGCCAGCACCACCTGCAGACGCGGGCCGTTGTGCGGCAGCTTGAACCAGCTGTGGCACACGGCGATCACCTGGGGATTGAGTTCGATGGCCGTGGTCTGCATGCGCAGTTTCTTGTGGCAGAACTTGGTGATCGCACCGGCCCCCAGGCCCAGTTGCACGGCGTAGCGCTTGGTCACGCTGGCCGGATCGACGAACAGCAGCCAGGCCATCATGCGCTGCACGTACTCCAACTCGAGCGCGAACGGCTCCTTGATCCGCATCGAGCCCTGGATCCAGGGCGTTCCCAGGTGCAGATGGCGCACTTCACCATCGTCCGAGACACTGACTTCGGGCAGCTCTTCGCTGTCGGTTTTATTGCGGCTCACTTCGTCACCAATCCAAAAGCGGCCAGGGCATCGTGCCAGGCCATCCGTTTACGTTCAAAACTCCAGGCCGCGTTCGCGGGGCTGGTCGAAGGCAGCTTGAAGGCCTGCAAGGGGCTTGCCCCGGGCGGGTATGCCCCGGGCGGGTATGCCCCCGGCGGGTATGCCCCAGGCGGGTATGCCCCTGCCTCGTTCAGCGCTGCCAGGGCTGCGCCCGCATGGCGAAAGCTCTCGGCGCCGTTGTGCGCCAGGCCCCGCAATTGCGGGCAGCGCGCGCGCAGCGCGGCGAAATCGTTGACCTGCGGGCGGCGTATGGCCGCGTCCAGGCTGCCCTGGCGCTCGCAGCTGTCATACACGTCCCACAGGCCCAGACCGCGCTCCAGCAGCCAGGCACAGCGCCCGGCGTAGTCCTGCGGCCCCGGCTGGGGGTGGGCCGGCCACAGCGCCTGCAACAGGCGCCAGAACTGGTTTTGCGGGTGGGCATAGTACTGCTGGACGGCCAGCGAGGCCACGCCCGGAAAACTGCCCAGCACCAGCAACTGCGTCCGCGGCCCGACCACCGGCGCCAGCCCCTGCAGGCGGACATCCGCGCCCTGCACCGGGGCCGGCAAGGCAGGCGCAGCAGCAGGAGACAGGTAAGGAGTCACGGACATGGCCTGCATTCTGGCCCGAAACCAGTCCTGCACGCTGGGCAGGCAGTATTCAGACCAAGGCGGCCAAGCCCGGCAGAGCGGCGCAGGCATTGGCCGTCGTGGCCTGGGCCAAGTCTTCTACAGGGATGCCGCGCAGTTCGGCGATGACCGCGGCAATGCGCGGCAGCTCGGCCGGGCTGTTGCGGCCCTGGGGCTGACCGGCGGCGCGCTGCTCGGCCGTGGCATAAATCCAGTGGGGCGGAATGTCGGGTGCATCGGTTTCCATGACCAGCGCCGACAGCGGCAGCGCGGCCGCGAGCCGGCGCAGCTTGAGGGCGCGCTCATAGGTCACGGCGCCGCCAAAACCCAGCTTGAAGCCCAGGTCGACAAAGGCCTGGGCCTGCTGCGCGCTGCCGTTGAACGCATGGGCGATGCCGCCGCGCACAGGCGCAGCGCGCAGCACCTGCAGCAGACGGTCGCTGGACTGGCGCACATGCAGGATCACCGGCAGGTCGAAGCGACGCGCCAGCTGGATTTGCGCTCGGTAAATCTGCAGCTGCTGGCCGGCATCCAGCCCGGGGACGAAGAAATCCAGTCCGATCTCGCCCACGGCCAGCAGCCGCGGATCATTGCGCTGCGCAGCCAGCGCCTGGGCCAGATGGTCGATATCGTCCGCGCCCGCCCGGGGCGTGAACAAGGGGTGAATGCCCAAGGCGTAGCTGTCGCCATGGGCATGGGCCAGGTCGCGCACGGTCTGCCAGTTGCCGCGCTCCACGGCCGGAAGCACGCAGTGGCCCACGCCCGCACCCCGGGCCGCGGCGCGCACCGCCGCCCGGTCGGCATCGAATTCCGCCGCGTCCAGGTGGCAGTGGCTGTCTATCCAGAACGTCATTACTCCTCCCTTCTGGTATTCATGGTGCCAGGCATAGCCCGCAGCCCATGGAACTGGCGTGACCCAGCAAGGGGGCAGCGAGCAAGCGCCGCCGCGCAGCGAGGCTGCCGTCCCCCTAGAGGGGGAAGCCGCGCAGCGGCTCAGGGGGTGCCCTAGTTCAACTGTCCTTGCACCAAACGCACCACCCGGTCGCACTTGGCGGCCAGCGATTCGTCGTGCGTGACCATCACGAAGGCCGTGCCCTTGTCGCGCGCCAGGCCCAGCATCAGCGCGAACACGCCGTCGGCCGTGCTGCGGTCCAGATTGCCCGTGGGCTCGTCGGCCAGCACGCAGGCCGGCTCGGTCACCAGGGCGCGGGCAATCGCCACGCGCTGGCGCTCGCCGCCCGACAGTTCGGAAGGGCGGTGCTGGACCCGGTCCTGCAGGCCTACCAGGGCCAGCATCTGGCGCGCGCGCTCGCGGCACTCGTCCACGGGCAGGCGGCGTATGCGCAGCGGCATGGCCACGTTGTCCAGGGCGCTGAACTCCGGCAACAGGTGGTGGAACTGGTAGATGAAGCCCAGGTGCTGGTTGCGCAGCCGACCCTGCTCCGTAGGCGACAGCTGCTCCAGTGCCTGGCCCTTGAGCCAGACGCTGCCGTCGCTGGGCGCGTCCAGGCCGCCGAGCAAATGCAGCAACGTGCTTTTGCCCGAGCCCGAGGCACCAACCACGGCCAGGGTCTCGCCCGCGGCCACCGACAGATCGACGCTGCGCAGCACCTGCACATCCAGGCGCCCTTCGGTAAAACGCTTGCTCAGCGCACGCGCCTGCAACACTACGGCTTGGGAATTATTCATAACGCAGCGCCTCCGCCGGGTTCACGCGGCTGGCGCGCCAGCTGGGATAAATCGTTGCCACAAAGGACAGGATCAGGGAAATCACGGCAATCGGAACTATGTCCGAGCTTTGCGGCTCGCTGGGCATCTTGCTGATCAGGTAAATGTCCTTGGGCAGGAAGCTGGCGTTGAACGCATGCTCTATGGCCGGCACGATCACGTCGATATTCAGCGCGATGCCCAGGCCCAGGGCCAGTCCGCCCAGCGTGCCGATCACACCGACCATGGCCCCCTGGACCATGAAGATGCCCATGATGCTTTGCGGGCTCGCGCCCAGCGTGCGCAGGATGGCGATGTCGGCGCGCTTGTCGGTCACGGTCATGACCAGCGTCGACACCAGGTTGAACGCGGCCACGGCGACGATCAGCGTGAGGATGATGAACATCATGCGTTTTTCCAGCTGCACGGCCGAGAACCAGGTCTTGTTCTGCTGCGTCCAGTCGCGGATCAACAGGTGGTCGCTGAGCGTGTCGGCCAGCTCGCGCGCCACCTTGGGCGCTTCGTGCAAGTCCTTGAGCTTCAGGCGCACGCCGGTCGGGCCTTCGAGGCGGAACAGCCGCTCCGCATCCTGGTAGTGCAGCAGCACCAGCGCCGAGTCGTATTCGTAATGGCCGGAATCAAAGGTCCCGGCCACCGTCATCTGCTTGAGGCGCGGCACGACGCCGGCCGGTGTGACCTGGCCGCCGGGCACGATCAGCGTGACGGCATCGCCGCGCCGCACGCCCAGCGAGCGCGCCAGCTCACTGCCCAGCACGGCGCGGAACTCGCCGGGCACCAATTGGGCCAGCGCCTGGGCATTGGCTTCGGCCAGCTCGGTGACTTCGGCTTCGCGTGCCGGATCGATGCCGCGCACCAGCGCGCCTTTCATGTCTTCGCCGCGCGCCAGCAGCGCCTGGGAAGCGACAAACGGCGCTGCGCCTATCACTTGCGGGTTTTGCTTGGCTTCGGCCAACGTGCGCTCCAGGCTGGGCAAGGCCGCGCCCTGGGGCGCGAAGATTTCAATGTGCGACACCACGCTGAGCATGCGGTCGCGCACTTCCTTCTGGAAGCCGTTCATCACGCTGAGCACGATGATCAGCGCGGCCACGCCCAGCGCAATGCCCAACATGGACACGCCGGAAATGAAAGAAATGAAGCCGTTGCGGCGCGTCGCGCGCCCCGCACGGGTGTAACGCCAGCCCAAGGCCAGCTCATAGGGTATTTGCATGGTGTCGGCATTGTGGCATTGCCCGGGCATGTCCCTGGGAATGCGCGGGAGGTTACGGATATAGGCTCACCGCTGGCCTTTGCTGCGCTCCACGCGAGGCAAGCAGGCATAGCGTGTCGTGTTCGAGCGCCTGCGCCTGCTGATGCAGCCGGGCGAGCATGGCATCGAACTGCGCCAGTTCGAAGTCATCCAGCGCCGCGACCAGATCGGTATGCAGCTGCGCCATGCGCGGCAGGATCAGCGCATACATGCGCCGGCCCTCTTCGGTCAGGTGCACGGCAATCCTGCGGCGATCGCCCTGGATAGGCCTGCGCTGCACCCAGCCGCGCCAGCGCGGCCAGCTCCGACGACAGCAGGCCTTCGTGCGTGGGCAGCGTGGCCATCACGCCCCACTCCCGGCGCGGCACCCCGAACCCGGCTTCGCAAACGCGCGTTGCCAAGCCACCGGCCACACCGAAGAAACGGCTGACGCGAAACAGCAGCATCTGCTGGATGGCTTGGGGAGGCCTACGGGTATTCATGGACAGGGGTTGATGAGAACAATTGAGCCCGGGTCTTCTAGATTCGGGTTCCCGACCGGTGCGAGGCATGCGGCTCAGGGTCTGCGCGGCGTGATTTTCGCAAAGCGCGTATTCCACCTTTTGCAGGAAGTTCGTCGAGCATGGTTATTCGCACTGTCTCTCACCCTCTGTCCGGCCTTTGCAGCGCCGCCGCCCGGCCCGTCAAGGCGATGCGCATCATCGTGCCCGATGGCTACCAGGGCTCGATCGGTCTCAACGCCACGCTGACCGTGAACCCGCTGATCTACAAGAGCATGCCGTTCAAGGACGGCAAACCCCATGAGCGCATGGGCGCCAACGACTTGTTCCACGCAGGACTGAGCGGCGATACCACGGCCCAGCGCTTGCAGACGGTCGCCGACCGCTACCGCGTGGCGATACAGGCCACGGGCATGAAGGTGGAACAAGCCGTTTGCCACAGAAGTAGCACGCAATGACCCGTCCCAATATCATTTTCATCGTCGCCGACGATCTCGGCTATGCCGACCTGGGCTGCTACGGCGGCCGCGAAGCCGACTTCGGCCCGGTCTCGCCGGTGCTCGATCAGCTGGCACGAAGCGGCCTGCAGTTCAGCCAGGGCTATGCCAACTCGCCTGTGTGCTCGCCCACGCGCTTCGCGCTGGCCACGGCGCGCTACCAGTACCGCCTGCGCGGCGCGGCCGAGGAGCCGATCAACAGCAAGACGCGCGGCACTCCGCCGGGCGCCAAGCTGGGCCTGCCGCCCGAAGTGCCGACCGTGGCCTCGCTGCTCAGGGACGCGGGCTACCACACGGCACTGATAGGCAAGTGGCACCTGGGCTATCCGCCGCTGTTCGGGCCGCTGCGCTCGGGCTACGAAGAATATTTCGGCCCGATGTCGGGGGGCGTCGACTATTTCACCCACCTGAGTTCCTCGGGCCAACATGACCTCGGGGTGGGCGAGGAAGAGCACCATGACGAGGGCTACCTCACCGACCTGCTGTCGCGGCGCAGCGTCGACTATGTCAACCGCATGGCCGCGGGCGACGCGCCGTTCTTCCTGAGCCTGCATTACACCGCGCCCCACTGGCCCTGGGAAACACGCGATGACCGCGCGACCGCGCAGACGCTGGCCAGCATCACCCACCTCGCCGGCGGCAACGTCGAACAGTACCGCCGCATGATCCACCACATGGACGAAGGCATTGGCTGGGTCGTCGACGCGCTGCGCGCCAACGGCCAGCTCGACAACACCCTGATCGTCTTCACCAGCGACAACGGCGGCGAGCGCTTCTCGGACCACTGGCCGCTGGTCGGCGGCAAGATGGACCTGACCGAAGGCGGCATACGCGTGCCCTGGATTGCCCACTGGCCTGAGCGCATTGCCTCGGGCCGGCGCAGCCGCCAGCAGTGCATGAGCATGGACGGGTCGGCAACAGTGCTGGACGCTGCCGGCGTCGCCGGCCATGCGGACTATCCGCTGCTGGACGCCGTCTCGCTGCTGCCGGTGCTGTGCGCCGAGGACGCCGAGTTCGCGCGCGCCTTGCACTGGCGCATGAACCACCGCGGCCAGCGTGCGCTGCGCGACGGCGACTGGAAATACCTGCGCGTCGATGGCCACGACTACCTGTTCAATATTGCCGAGGACGAGCGCGAGCGGTCCAACCAGGCGCAAGCGCAGCCCGAACGCCTGGCGGCAATGCGCGCCGGCTGGGAAGCCTGGAATGCGACCATGCCCGCGATTCCTGACGATGCGAGCGTGAGCCTGGTCTACTCGGCCGCGAACATGCCGCAGCGCCGAGCACGACCCCAGGCAGCAAGCGGACACGCGCGCTACCCGACAATAGCGGCATGTCCCCGACCCCGAACGCCTCCCTGTCTTCGCCTGCCAGCGCCCTCCCCGTCCCCACGATTGCCTTCGCCAGCGCTGCCGAAGGCGCGGCGGCGCTGTGGCCCACGCTGCAGTTGCCGAACCTGCAGCAACTGCTCCAGCATGCGCGCGTGGTGCACAGCGATCAGGGCGACGAAGCCGATTTCTGCCCGCCGCACGAACGCGCCTGGGCACGCCAGCTGCAATTGCCACTGTCGCATGGCTGCGTGCCCTGGGCTGCCTGGGAGCAGCAGGCCGCCGACCCCGCGCCCCAGGAAACGGCCTGGGCCTGGCTCTCGCCCTGCCATTGGCGCATAGGCGCCGACACCGTCCACATGGGCGATCCGGCCCAGCTCGGTCTGGACGAAGCCCAGTCGCGCGCGCTGCTGGACATCCTCGCGCCCTGGTTCGCCGAAGACGGCATCACGCTGCAATTCGAGCGCCCCGACCGCTGGCTGGCCCGTGGCGCGCCGCTGGACGGGCTTTGCACGGCTTCGCTGGACCGGGTGATAGGCCGCGATGTGCGCCGCTGGCTGCCCGACGCGCAGACCGCGCGCACCATCAACCGCCTGCACAGCGAAGTGCAGATGCTGCTCTACACCCACGCGTTCAACGACAGCCGCGCCAACCATGGCCTGCCGCCCGTCAATGCCTTCTGGCTGCACGGCGCGGGCCGGCTGCAGGCACCTGTGCCCGTACAGCCGCTGCCCTCCCATCCCGCGCAGGCCGCGCTGCGCGAGGCGGCCTTGCAGGAAAACTGGCCCGCCTGGGGCCAGGCCTGGGAGCAGCTCGACGCCAGTCTGCTGCGCGAACTGCTCACGGCCCACCAGGGCGGCGCGACCGTGCAGCTGACGCTCTGCGGCGAACGCAATGCCTTGACCTGGCAGCCCCAACGCCCTGGTGCCTGGCAAAAAATCCAATCTGTTTTCAAGCCAAAGGGCTTGCCCGACCTGCCCTCCATGCT
>JAMNYN010000376.1 GCA_023622805.1 Pseudomonadota bacterium
CTTCTCCTCGCGGTAGATGCGCATCATCTCCTGCTGCATCTGCTGCGGCTTGTCCTTGAGGCGCTCGCGCATCTCCATGATCTTGGGGTTGATGGCCTTCATCTTGGCCATGCTCGAGTAGGCCTTGGCGTTCAACCAATAGAACATGATCTTCAGCACCAGCACCAGGCCGACAATGGACCAGCCCCAGTTGCCCAGCACACTGTGGATCTTGTCCAGCAACCAGTACAGGGGCTTGGCCATGATGGTCAGCCAGCCATAGTCCTTGACCAGTTCCAGACCGGGGGCCAGGCTTTCCAGCGTCTTTTCCAGCTGAGGGCCGGCAAACAGCGTTGCGTCCAGGCTCTTGCTCTGACCAGGCTCGACCGTGCCCAGGGAGGTGATCATGCCCACGGCATACAGGTTGTCGCTGACCTTGCGCGCAAAGATTTCGCGCTTCAGGCCATCGGCCAGCAGCCAGGCACTCGCAAAGTAGTGCTGGACCATGGCCACATAGCCGTTGGTCGAGCTTTCCTCGAATTCGGCCTTGCCCTTTTCGATGTTCTTGAATTCGACCTTCTGGTACTTCTTGGCGTCGGTGTAGACGGCCGGGCCGGTGAAGGTCGAGTACATGCTGGACTCGCCGGGAGGCGCATTGCCGTCACGCACCAACTGCACGTACAGCTGGGGTTTGAGCGCCGTGCTGCCGGTGTTGATCACTTCGTGCTTGACCGCCATGTCGTAGGCGCCGCGCTTGAGGGTCCAGGTCTTGACCAGCTTCACGCCGGCCATTTCGGGCGACTCGAAGCGGATCTGCAACTCGTTCTGGCCGTCCTGCAGCGCCTTGGGGCCCGGCACGAACTGCATCACCGTCTTGTGGTTCGGGAACTCGCCGCCGATCAGGCCGGACTGGGCCATGTAGATACGGTGAGCACTCTCGTCGAACAGCACGAAGTGCTTGGACTTGTCGGCCGTGTCGGCGTACTTGAGCATTTCGGCGTGCTTGAGCGTGCCGCCCTCGCCGTCGAACGTCAGTGCCAGCACATCGGTCGTGACCTGGATGCTTTCCCGTGCGACGGCCGAAGCCGTAGCCGGTGCTTCACCGGGCACCTGGCTGCTGCCCGCAGGTGCGGCTGCAGACGAAGGCACGGCGACAGCGCCTGGCGCGACCGGGGCAGGGCCCGCGGCGACCGGCGTGGTCACTGGCGAAGGGAAGAAAGTGGCCTGTTTGCCGTTGTGAACTTGCCACTTATCCCATAGCAAGACCATGGAAAAGCCAAATATCACCCACAGGATGGTGCGGCGAATGTCGTTCATGAAGACTTCTTTGAGGAAGGTTGGGTGGTCGAAGAAGAAGGCTGGCAGCAGGCAAACAGCCGGGGCGTTTGCGATGGAACCGGATCATGACCGCCATCACACCATGGATGGCAGCGCGCCAGCCGGCGCAGGGTCAAATAGCTGCCCGCCGCCGCTCCATGCTGCTCGAGGGCTTCGAGCGCATAGGCGGAGCAGGTGGGCTCAAAACGGCAAGCCGAGCCAATCCATGGGCTCAAGGTCAGGCGATAGCCCCGCACCAGGGCCATGAGCAGACCGCGTATCACGGGGCCGCCTTGCGGTCTGGCGCAGCGCCGGGCCCGCCCTCCGCCGGCCGCACCTGTCGGCGCACGGCATAGGCGAAAAGCTGGTGCAGTTCCTCGCGAATCGCCTGCTTCAAGGGCTCGGACGTCGCACTGATGAACTGCTTGCGGTCGAAAGTCGCGCGCAGGCGAACGACGTACGCAGCGCAGACCAGCTGCGCAGCGTATTCATCGCCCAGCGCATAGACCTGTCGCTGGATGGTGTGGCGCGTGACCGACCGCTTGGCCCAGCGTTTGGGTGCCATGGCACCCAACCAGGGAACGGGCAGCGCGTGCGCCACGCCAAACAGGGCCTGCGGTGCTTGCACAAGAGGCAAGTTACCGGGCCCTGAAGAAGGCAATACAGGCACATCCACGTCGAGTACCAGCCTATGCAAGGCAAAGTGCGCGGTACGGGAGACGATGCCTCCCGCCATGGCAGCTTGAAACTGCGGACGCGTTTTCAGCCGTTGCATACGTGGCACCTCCGTAGAGGAGCCCACGGGGTGAACCGATGGGCAGGCGCCAAGAATGGCCTTAGACAGCCAGGCGCTTGCGGCCCTTGGCGCGACGAGCGTTGATCACAGCGCGGCCGCCCTTGGTCTTCATGCGGACCAGGAAACCGTGGGTACGGGCGCGACGTGTCTTGGAAGGTTGGTAAGTACGTTTCATGATGTTGTTCCTTGAGGAGGTTCAGATTCGCACCGGGCAGGCAAAAGGCCAAAAAGCCGCCCTCCCGGCAACACCCGCCAACCGCAAAAAACAGCAGGCCGGGCCATATCACCCTGAACACATTCAGGGAAACCCGCGATTATCTCCACATTCGTTCCATGTTGCAATGACCTTTCTCATCACGGGTCAGCAACTTGTCTGCACACAAGTTGAGGACAACCACCTGATATTTTGTGGATAAGTCCTTGAAAAGCTACAATCGGTGCCCCGCAACTGTTCCTCTATCCACAACAAGACACTGACGATGACCGAGGAACCTAACAACGACGCTGGCCAAGGCCTGTGGCAAGTCTGCGTGGAGCAGCTGGGGCAGGATCTGCCCGAACAGCAGTTCAACACGTGGATCAAGCCACTGACCGCCCAGGTGGCGGCCGACTTTTCAAAGGTCACGGTATACGTGGCCAATCGCTTCAAGCTCGACTGGATTCGCGCCCAATACGCCGGGCGGATTTCGGCCATGCTCGAAGCCCTTTACGGCCAGCCTGTCACGCTGGAGTTAGCGCTCGCTCACCGCGAATCGGTGACGCGCACTTACGTGCGCCCATTTTCACCCGATCGTCCTGGGCAGCAGGAAACGCACCAGATCACCACCAGTTCCGCCCAGGAAGAGCCTGCGGCGCCAGTGTTCCGCACCCGCCTGAATGCGGCCCTGACTTTCGACACCCTGGTTGAAGGTACGGCCAACCGCATGGCCCGATCGGCCGCGATGCATGTGGCGGGCTCACCCGGTCATCTGTACAACCCGCTGTTCATCTACGGCGGCGTGGGCCTGGGCAAGACCCATTTGATGCATGCGGTGGGCAACCAGCTGCTGGCCGACAAGCCGGACTCCAAAGTTCTCTACATCCATGCCGAGCAATTCGTCTCGGATGTGGTCAAAGCCTACCAACGGCGCACTTTCGACGAGTTCAAGGAGCGCTACCACTCGCTCGATCTGTTGCTGATTGACGACGTTCAGTTCTTCGCCAACAAGGACCGCACGCAGGAAGAGTTCTTCAACGCCTTCGAAGCGCTGCTGGCCAAGAAGAGCCACATCGTGATGACCAGCGACACCTATCCCAAGGGTCTGGCCAACATCCACGAGCGCCTGGTGTCGCGCTTCGATTCGGGCCTCACGGTGGCCATAGAGCCGCCCGAGCTCGAGATGCGCGTCGCCATCCTGATCAACAAGGCCCGCGCCGAGAACGCCGACATGCCCGAGGAAGTCGCCTTCTTCGTGGCCAAGAACGTGCGCTCCAACGTGCGCGAGCTCGAAGGCGCGCTGCGCAAGATCCTGGCCTATTCGCGCTTCAACCAGAAGGAAGTGTCGATCCAGCTGGCCCGCGAAGCGCTGCGCGACCTGCTGTCCATCCAGAACCGCCAGATTTCGGTGGAAAATATCCAGAAGACGGTCGCGGATTACTACAAGATCAAAGTCGCCGACATGTACAGCAAGAAGCGTCCGGCCAGCATTGCCCGGCCGCGCCAGATTGCGATGTACCTGGCCAAGGAGCTGACGCAAAAAAGTCTGCCCGAAATCGGCGAATTGTTCGGTGGCCGCGACCACACCACGGTGCTGCACGCAGTGCGCAAGATTGCCGCCGAACGCCAGCAGCTCACGGAACTGAACCAACAGCTGCACGTGCTGGAGCAAACGCTCAAAGGCTAGGGCACAACGCCCGCGCTATCCACGCCCAGAAATGCCACGCGACAAGGCAAAATATGCGGTGGGGTGGCGCGAGGGCCAAACCCCTATAAATCGCACACTAGCAGCGACCGTACCCCTATTTACTAAAGGTTGACATGATCGTCCTGAAGGCAACACAAGACAAGGTTCTCGCAGTTCTGCAGTCGGTGTCCGGCATTGTCGAACGCCGCCACACACTGCCCATCCTGGCCAATGTGCTGATCCGCAAGACAGGCAACGCCCTGCAACTCACCACCAGCGATCTCGAGATCCAGATCCGCACCACCGCCGAACTCGGCGGCGACACCGGCGACTTCACCACCACGGTGGGTGCCCGCAAGCTGATCGACATTCTCAAGACCATGCCCGGCGACCAGACCGTGGGTCTGGAAACCAGCCAGAGCAAGATCATCCTCAAGGGCGGCAAGAGCCGCTTCACGCTGCAGACCCTGCCCGCCGAGGACTTCCCGCTGGTGCAGGAAGCGGCCTCTTTCGGCCCGTCGTTCAGCGTGCCGCAAAAGGTCCTGAAGGACTTGCTGGGCCAGGTGTCGTTCGCCATGGCCGTGCAGGACATCCGTTACTACCTCAACGGCATCCTGTTCGTGGCCGAAGGCAATACCTTGAGCCTGGTCGCCACCGACGGCCACCGCCTGGCGTTTTCCAGCGCCACGCTGGACGTCGAAGTGCCCAAGCAGGAAGTCATCCTGCCGCGCAAGACCGTGCTGGAACTGCAGCGCCTGCTGTCGGACGTGGGCGGTGACAACCAGCCCCACATCGAAATGCAGTTCGCCAACAACCAGGCCAAGTTCACTTTTGGCGGCATGGAGTTCGTGACCAAGCTGGTCGAAGGCAAGTTCCCCGACTACAACCGCGTGATTCCCAAGGCCCACAGCAACAGCGTGACCCTGGGCCGCGCGCCCCTGCTGGCCAGCCTGCAGCGCACGGCCATCATGACCAGCGACAAGTTCAAGGGCGTACGCCTGACGCTCGAACCCGGCACCCTGCGTGTGGCGTCCAACAACGCCGAGCAGGAAGAGGCGGTGGACGAGCTCGACATCGACTACGGCGGCGACACGATTGAAATCGGCTTCAACGTGACCTACCTGATCGATGCGCTGACCAACATGGGCCAGGACATGGTGAAGATCGACCTGGCCGACGGCAACAGCTCCGCGCTGCTGACCATTCCGGGCAACGAGAACTTCAAGTACGTCGTCATGCCCATGCGCATTTGAGCCTGCCACCTGCTGCTTGATTGATCGCGGCAAGCGCCTGCCCCCAGTGCTTGCCGCCATTTCTACCCCTATTGAATATTTTGGAAACTTTGTTTCCACCGGATCGCAAGGCTTTTCCCAATGACCGCTGACACTACGCTGCCCGAACCCCAAGGCGACTCGATTGAGCCGACCCACAAGATCGACGCCCAGCAGGCCGGCGCCAGCGAAGGCTACGGCGAAGGCGCGATCCAGATCCTTGAAGGCCTGGAAGCCGTGCGCAAGCGCCCCGGCATGTACATCGGCGATACGTCCGACGGCACAGGCCTGCACCACCTGGTCTTCGAAGTCGTGGACAACTCCATCGACGAAGCACTGGCCGGCCACTGCGACGACATTCTGGTCACCATCCACGCCGACGACTCGCTGTCGGTGATCGACAACGGCCGCGGCATCCCCACCGGCGTGAAGATGGACGACAAGCACGAGCCCAAGCGCTCGGCGGCCGAAATCGCGCTGACCGAACTGCACGCCGGCGGCAAGTTCAACCAGAACAGCTACAAGGTCTCGGGCGGCCTGCACGGCGTGGGCGTGTCCTGCGTGAACGCACTGTCACTGTGGCTCAAGCTCACCGTGCGCCGCGAAGGCAAGGCCTACGAAATCGACTTCGCGCGCGGCTTTGTGCAAAACCGCCCGCTGGAAATCGTCAATGGCGTTGAAGTCTCGCCCATGCGCGTCATCGGCGACACCGACAAGCGCGGCACCAAGGTGCACTTTCTGCCGGACACCGAGATCTTCACGCAGAACCACGAGTTCCACTACGACATCCTGGCCAAGCGCCTGCGCGAGCTGTCCTTCCTGAACAACGGCGTGCGCATCCGCCTCAAGGACGAACGCTCGGGCCGGGAAGACGACTTCTCGGGCGCGGGCGGCGTCAAGGGCTTTGTCAGCTTCATCAACGCCACCAAGAAGGTGCTGCACCCCACGGCCTTCTACGCCACGGGCACGCGCCCTGCCGAGTCCTACGGCGGCATCCCCGGCACCGAAATCGGTGTCGAAGTGGCCATGCAGTGGAACGACGGCTACAGCGAGCAGGTGCTGTGCTTCACCAACAACATTCCCCAGCGTGACGGCGGCACCCACCTGACGGGTCTGCGCGCGGCCATGACGCGGGTGATCGGCAAGTACATCGAGCAGAACGAGCTGGCCAAGAAGGCCAAGGTCGAAGTCACCGGCGACGACATGCGCGAAGGCCTGTGCTGCGTGATGAGCGTCAAGGTGCCCGAGCCCAAGTTCTCCAGCCAGACCAAGGACAAGCTGGTATCCAGCGAAGTGCGCGCTCCCGTGGAAGACATCGTCGCCAAGACCCTGTCCGACTTCCTGCAGGAACGCCCCATCGACGCCAAGATCCTCTGCGGCAAGATCATCGAAGCCGCCCGCGCACGCGAAGCCGCGCGCAAGGCGCGTGAAATGACGCGCCGCAAGGGCGTGCTCGACGGCATGGGCCTGCCCGGCAAGCTGGCCGACTGCCAGGAAAAAGACCCGGCGCTGTGCGAAATCTACATCGTCGAGGGCGACTCCGCCGGCGGCTCGGCCAAGCAAGGCCGAGACCGCAAATTCCAGGCCATCCTGCCGCTGCGCGGCAAGATCCTGAACGTGGAAAAAGCCCGCTACGAAAAGCTGCTGGCCAGCCAGGAAATCATCACCCTGATCACGGCCCTGGGCACGGGCATCGGCAAGGCCAGCGCGGAATCGGGCAAGAGCAGCAGCGACGACTTCGATCCGACCAAGCTGCGCTACCACCGCATCATCATCATGACCGATGCGGACGTGGACGGCGCCCACATCCGCACCCTGCTGCTGACCTTCTTCTACCGCCAGATGCCTGAACTGGTCGAACGCGGCCACATCTACATCGCCCAGCCACCGCTGTACAAGGTCAAGAGCGGCAAGGAAGAGCTCTACCTCAAGGACGGAGCGGCGCTCAACACCTACCTGCTGCGCATCGCGTTGAACCACGCCAGCGTCACCACCGGCGGCGCCAATCCGCGCACGCTGGAAGGCGAAGAGCTGGCCAAGCTGGCCAACATGCATCTGGCCGCCGAAATGGTGATCGAGCGCCTGTCCAACTTCATGGACGCAGAAGCCCTGCGCGCCATCGCCGACGGCGTGCAGATCAAGCTCGACACCATCGAGGAAGCCCAGGCCTGCGCTCCCATCCTGGAAGCCAAGCTGCGCGAACTCACTGCTACGGGCGTGCCCGCCGAAGTGACCGGCGAAATCGACCCGCAGACCGACAACCCGGTGCTGCGCATCAGCCGTCACCACCACGGCAACATCAAGAGCTCCATCCTGACCCAGGACTTCGTGCGCAGCCACGATTACGCCGCCCTCGCCGACGAAGCCCAACACTTCAACGGCCTGCTGTCCGAAGGCGCCAAGGCGATGCGCGGCGAAGGCGACAAGGCCAAGTCGGAAAAAGTCACCGACTTCCGCCAGGCCATGCAATGGCTGCTGTCCGAAGCCGAACGCACGACCAGCCGCCAGCGCTACAAGGGTCTGGGCGAAATGAACCCCGCCCAGCTGTGGGAAACCACCATGGACCCGAACGTGCGCAGCTTGCTGCAGGTTCAGGTCAATGACGCCATCGAAGCTGATCGCGTGTTCACCATGCTGATGGGCGACGAAGTCGAGCCACGCCGCCACTTCATCGAAGCCAATGCGCTGCGGGCGGGGAATATTGACGTGTGATCCAGCGGATCGGATGCCTCTGGTGGTGAAAACACCCGGCAGAGACTGATAGCAAGAACGCCCGGCAAGCCGGGCGTTTTTTCTTTGTCGGGCTGGCGAGCGGCGCACTGGTATCGCCATGACAGGCGGCGCGCTGCTATGGCGGCTCAGTCGGGCGACTGCAGGCGCCCTGTGAACGGCTGCGAATTGCCCTGCTCATTCTGCTGGGGCAGTTGCCAATCGGGCCAGCGCGAACGTTCGGTGGTGATGCGCCCTTGACGCAACAGATCGCGCGTCAGGCGGTTTTCCTTGGCAGTATGGGTATCGGTCCAGACCACCGTGCCCTGGTCCTGCCATTGGCCATCGGCATTGCGCGCGCTGAGGCGGCATCTGCGGTCGCCGCGGTCCTCGAGCTTGCACAGCAGGTGATCGGTTTGCTGGTCCTGGTCCCAGTCCCCCGACAGCAGTACGCAGTCGGCGCCGGACGATAGGCATTGCCGGGCCCAGTATTCGTCCTTTGCCTGCTGCAGCCACCAGTCCCACCAATCGGGCTGGGGGCGCGTCATTCCCGCGGGGGTCTTGATGCGCTCCTGGGCCGCACTCAGGTCGAAGCTTGCACTTTGCTCGGTCTCCGAGGACGCAACATAGCGTGTGGTGGAAGCGCGGGCAACATCCAGCCGCTGGCGCGCCTCGCCGGCCTGGAAGCCGGGGTCCTGGGCGAGTGCTTCCAGCGCATCGATGCCATAAGGGCCGTGGCGCCATTTCAGATCGACCAGGCGCTCCAGCGTCGCCTCCGTGGGGTCGGTGCGCAGGCGCTCGCGCTGGCTGGCGGCGCTGATGCGCTGGCCGTCGAGCACCGGCGTCTGCAGCGCCAGCAGCAGGGCCAGCACCAGCAGCGACAGCGCCTGGTTGACGGGCGCGAGCCACTGCAGCCAAGGGCGTGCCGTGCCCTGGCGCGTGCTGTGGGCCGCGGCGCAGGCATAGCCCAGGGCATAGAGCCACAGCACGCCGGCCGCGGCTGCGGCCCAGACGCGCTCCAGCGTCCAGCCGTATTGCTGCACGCGCAGGCCTATGGCCACGCAGGCCAGGGTGGCCAGCACGGGCATGGCGAGCAGGCTGGCATCGACCAGCCAGCGCAGCACGCGTGGATAAGGGGCCTGGGCGGCCGCGCCGTCCTGGTAGACGGCGTTCACGACCCAGATCTGCAGGATCAATACGCCCATCAGCAGCGCGGCGGCAAAACGCGTGGCCCACAGGCCTTGGACGCCGGTGAAGACCAGCGCCAGCACAAAGAACACCAGCACCCAGGCGAGCAAGGGCAGCAGCAGGCGTCCCAGCGCCAGCAGGGTCTGGCGCATCACCTGGATGGGCCGCTGCTGGGTGCGCGCCAGCCACAGGCCCAGGCCGCCCAGCAGGCCGGTCACCGTGAAGACGAACCATTGCGCGGAAAACAGCGTGACAAAGAACTCGACCTTGACCAGCGCGAACAGCCCGGCCCACAGCCACAGCACGCCCCACACCAGTTGCAGGCACAACGAGGCCAGCGCCAGCACCAGCGCGTTGTTCCAGGCCAGCACGAACAGCGCGGCATAGGGCACGCGCCAGCGGCCATGGGCCATGAAGGCCTGGAACCAGGGCAAGGCGACAAACCACCAGAGCGACAAGGCCACGCCCAGATAGACGAAGAGCTGGTTGTCTTCCCAAGGCGAATGGCGCAGGCCCCAGAGCGTGCCGCCCGCCATCAAGCCGACCACGGCCGCCATCACGGCGCCGCCGGCCCACAGCCGGGCATCGCGCCAGCGCGTGACAGTCATTGCCATGAACAGCGGCGGCTGCAGGATCAGCAGCAGGCCCAGCATCTGCCAGTCGCGCTCCAGCCCGGAATGCACCAGGGCCAGCGCCAGCAGGCCTTGCAGCAGACCCATGCACAACAGGCCGTTGCGCACCTCGGCCAGCGGCCTATCCAGGGGAAGCGTGAGTGTAGACATGGCGCGCAGTGTAGCGCCAGCCCCTTCGCGCCATCAGCCCTTGGCGTCGCGCACCAACAGATCCCCGGTGATGTCGCTGACCTTGCTCACGCTGGTCAGCGTCATGGCCACCCGCATTTCCTTTTCCAGCAGTTCCAGCAGGTGCTTGACGCCGGCCTCGCCGGCCGCGGCCAGAGCGTAGATGTAGGCCCGGCCAATCATTGCTGCGTCGGCGCCGAGGGCGATGGTGCGGACTACGTCCAGGCCGTTGCGTATGCCGGAGTCGGCCAGGATCTTGATCTGGCCCTTGACCGCGTCGGCGATGGCCGGCAGGGCACGCGCCGAGGACAGCACGCCGTCGAGCTGGCGTCCGCCATGGTTGGAGACGATGATGCCGTCGGCACCGAAGCGCACGGCGTCCTTGGCGTCCTCGGGGTCGAGGATGCCCTTGATGACCATCGGGCCCTTCCAGAACGCGCGTATCCATTCCAGATCCTTCCAGGAAATGGAGGCGTCGAAATTGGAGCCCAGCCAGCCCATGTAGTCCTGCAACCCGGTGGGGCTGCCGCGATAGGCCGAGATATTGCCCAGATCGTGCGGCCGGCCCAGCAGACCCACGTCCAGGGCCCAACGGGGGTGCAGCACCGACTGCCAGTAGCGGCGCAGCGCGGCGTTCGGGCCGCTCATGCCGGAATGGGCGTCGCGGTAGCGCGCGCCGGGCACGGGCATGTCGACGGTGAAGACCAGGGTCGTGCAGCCCGCGGCCTGGGCGCGCTCGAGCGCGTTGCGCATGAAGCCGCGGTCCTTGAGCACGTAGAGCTGGAACCACATGGGCCGCTTGATCTCGGGGGCCACCTCCTCGATGGGGCAGACCGAGACCGTGGACATGGTGAAGGGAATGCCATGCGCGTCCGCCGCACGCGCGGCCTGCACTTCGCCGCGGCGGCGGTACATGCCCGTCAGCCCCACGGGCGACAGCGCCACGGGAATCGACAGCTTCTCGCCGAACAGCTCGATGCTGGTATCGAGCCGACTCATGTCCTTGAGCACGCGCTGGCGCAGCGCCACGGCGGCCAGGTCTTCGACGTTGCGGCGCAGGGTCTGCTCGGCGTAGGCGCCGCCGTCGATGTAGTGGAAGAGAAAAGGCGGCAGACGCTTTTGCGCGGCCGCGCGATAGTCGGCAGTCGAAGAGATGATCATGGTCAAAGAACTTTCATGTCAGTGGTTCATGGCACTGCGCTGTCCATGCAGCCTCATGCCAGATCCGAGGGCGGCAGCCGCATGGAGCGCTCCCGCCGGGCCTGGTCTTCGTCGAGCTGCTGGATGGTCGCGCGCACATGTTCCAGGTGCTCGCCTATGCATTCACGCGCGCGTTGCGGGTCGCCGTCGAGAATGGCCTGCATCAGGCTCTGGTGCTGCAGGGTCAGCTCCTGCACGGTCCGCGGCGCGCTGAGCCGGAACATGACGTGGCGGTTGTGCGCCACCGTGGACAGCACGACGTTGAACAGGCTCTGCATCACCTGCACCAGCACGAGATTGTGCGAAGCCTCGGCGATGGCCAGATGAAATTGCGCGTCGGCACGCGCGGCCAACTCGGTATGGCCGTCCTGCTGGTGCTGGACCATCACGTCGAAGCAGCGCTTGATATGCAGCTTGTCCTCGGGCGTGGCGCGCTGGGCCGCCAGCCAGGCAGTGCTGGACTCCAGCGCGTGGCGCGTCTCCAGTACGTCATAGCGGTAGTGCTGGTCGGAATCGATCAGGCGCGCCAGCGGGCCCATGGCCTCCTGCAGCCACTCGGCGGGCATGTTGGATTGCACATAGGTGCCGTCGCCGCGCCGCGTGGCGAGCACGCCCTGGCTGGTCAGCTTCTGTATGGCCTCGCGCACCGAGGTGCGCGACACGCCCAGTTCGGCGGCCAGCAGCCTTTCGGCCGGCAGCCGTTGGCCGGGCTGCACTCCACGGGCCTGCACCAGGGCAAGCAGTTTTTCGACGACATGATCTGCAAGGCGCATGTGGAACGTTTCGGTTTTTCAATGACCTGGAATCATCCACGTAAACACATAGGCTTGCAGCGTGGTGATCACTCCGATGAGGGTGGCGAAAACCAGGCTGTGCTTGACCGTGAAGCGGAACAGGTCGGACTCGCGACCGGCCAGGCCCACCGCGGCGCAGGCAATGGCAATCGACTGGGGCGAGATCATCTTGGCGGTCACGCCGCCCGTGGTGTTGGCCGTCACGGTGAGCACCGGGGGCAGGCCCAGCTGCTGCGCGGTCGTGGCCTGCAGCGCGCCGAACAGCGCGTTGGCCGAGGTGTCCGAGCCCGTCAGGAACACGCCTATCCAGCCCAGGAAAGGCGAGAAGAAGGTGAACGCCTGGCCCGTGTGCGCCAACGCCAGCGCAAGAGTGGCCGACAGGCCCGAATAGTTGGCGATGAAGGCGAAGGCCAGCACCATGCCGATGGAGTAGATCGGCACCGCCAGCTCCTTGAGCGTCTCACCCAGCGTGGCCACGGCCTTGGCCGGCGACAGGCGCGTGAAGGCGATATTGATCAGCGCCGCGATCAGGATGGCCGTGCCCGTGGCCAGCAGCCAATTGAACGTGTAGGTTGCGCCATAGGGAGCGGCGGCCGCGACGACGGGCGGCATCTTCTCGACCAGGTTGTGCAGGAAGGGCACGGGAATGTTGATCACCGAGGAAGCCAGCGCGCCGCCCGTGGCGAACAATGCCTTGAAGGGCTTGATGCTCCAAATCGTCACCATGAGCGTGAGAATGAGGAAAGGCGACCAGGCCTTGACGATGGCGCTAGCTGTCAACGAGCTGCCCGATACCGCCGGCGCGGGCGCGACGGCACTGCCCGCCTCGGGTGCAAAACGGAAAATGCGCTTGGGCTGCCAGACCTTGAGAAAGGCCGTCAACACCACCAGCGAAACGATGGCCGAAGTGATGTCGGGCAGCTCGGGGCCGATGTAGTTCGCCGTGAGGAACTGCACCACCGCGAACGTGCCGCCACCGACCAGCACCGCAGGCCAGGTTTCCTTGACGCCGCGCCAGCCATCCATGATGGCCATCAGCCAGAACAGCACGATCACGGTCATGAACGGCAGCTGGCGGCCCGCCATCTGGCTGATGGCGAAAGTGTCCACGCCCGAGACCTGTCCGGCGACGATGATGGGAATGCCCATGGCGCCAAAGGCCACGGGCGCGGTGTTGGCGATCAGGCACAGGCCGGCCGCGTACAGCGGCTTGAAGCCCATGCCCACCAGCAGAGCGGCCGTGATCGCCACGGGCGCGCCAAAGCCGGCAGCGCCCTCCAGGAAGGCACCAAAGCAAAAGCCCACCAGGATCAGCTGCAGCCGCTGGTCGGGCGTGACCGCCAGGATGGAGGAGCGAATGACGTCGAACTGCCCCGTCTTGACCGAGATCTTGTAGAGAAACACCGCCGCCACGATGATCCAGGCGATGGGCCACAGACCATAGAAGAAGCCGTACACGGCCGACGCCAGCGCGGCGCTCACCGGCATCTTGTAGAACAGCAAGGCCACGCCCATGGCCAGCACCACGGTCCCGGTGCCGGCCTGGTAGCCCTTGAGTCTGAACTTTGTCAGTGCGAGAAAGAAAAAGATGATGGGAATCAGCGCCACCAGCGCCGAAATCCAGATGTTCCCGGCAGGGTCGTAATTCTGTTGCCAGATGGTTTGCATGGCGGTGTCTCTAGGTTTATTGAAAGGGCGCAGCCAGCCCTTGCGTTTGCTTCTTGCGCCAATCCGGGATCTCAAGCCGTGCTGTCTGGCTGAGCAGAAGGCGCTGTTTACTTTCTCAGCGGGTCAAGGCACGTCTTTCACGAATTGGTAATACCAATTTCATCAAAAACCAAATCACCGCCGCAAGATGTGCGATCTTTTAGTTTTTTGCAGCATTTACACACAGGGTAAATACTGATTCGTATTCAAAACACACAATTTCCACAAATTGGTATTACCAATTCACCATGCCAATAAACCGCCCCCGGTGAACCCTCGGTCCTCACCGGCGCATGCGCCAGCCGTCCAGGCCCGGTCTACACTTTCGACCCGGCCTCGACCACGGGCACTGCATGCGGTGCCGGCCACGGCCGTGCGCACCTGGAGCTCACCATCTGCGCCATCTCCACAAGGACTCCTCATGAAAATGGAAAACATCCCCTTCGGCACCACCGACTGGTCCGCCATCCCCCGCACCGAGCACTCGGCCGAAGCGGGCCAGGCCTTCTGGCAAACGCAGAACTTCGGTGGCATCCGGGTGCGCATGGTCGAGTACACGCCGGGCTATGTGTCCGACCACTGGTGCAGCAAGGGACATGTGCTGCTGTGCCTGGAAGGCGAGATGGAAACGGAGCTGGAAGACGGCCGCAAGTTCACCTTGAAAGCGGGCATGAGCTACCAGGTGGCGGACCATGCCGAGCCGCACCGTTCGCGCTCCGTCGGCGGGGCCAAGCTGTTCATCGTCGATTAACCCCCTCCCCCATGCCACAGGGCGATTGCGGTGCTCTCTGAGCGCGGCCTTCGGGTCGCTGCCAGGGATGGCCGGGGGGTGGACGCGCTGCAGCGCGGCCAGCACATGGGCGCCGCGGCTGCGCTGGTGGCCGCGGCGGGCTGGGCAGACCGGTGATGGCGTTGCGCACCACCTCGGCCGCTCAGTGCCTACGGATTCTGGATACCGCTCTCCTTGATCACACGACCCCACTTGGAAATCTCTACCGAAAGATGATCGGCAAGGGCCAGGCGTGTGCCTCCAAGAGGCATGGCCCCCATGGTGGTCAGACTTTTCTTCACATCGGGCTCGAGCAGGATGTCGTTGATTTCCAGATTGAGGCGATCAAGGATGGCTGCAGGTGTTCCCTTGGGGGCAAGCAAAGCGAACCATGTCGACGACTGCAACTTGGGATACCCCAATTCCGTGGTGGTAGGCACATCCGCCAGCGCTTGAGAGCGCGATGACGACATGACCGCCAAGGCCCGCAGCTTCCCGGCCTTCACCTGTCCCACCACGCCTGGCACGAGCTGGAACATGGCCTGTATGTCATTGGCCATCAGATTCGTGACGGCTTGCCCAGGCGCTGCATAGGGGACGTGAACCAATTGCGCACCCGTTTCCCGCTTGAAAAGCTCCCCAGCCAAATGCATGGAACTGCCGTTGCCCGAGGATCCGAAATTCAAGTTGCCAGGATGGCTCTTGGCGAAATCGACAAACTCTTTCAAGCTCTGCACGGGCAGCGCATTGTTGACGACCAGGATGTTCGGTACATCGGCCACCAAGGCAATGGGTGCAAAGCTTTTCTGGGGATCGAAAGACAGGTGGCGAAAAAGGTTGGGGCTGACAGCGAGGGTTCCGGCCCAGGAGAACAGCAACTTGTATCCGTCGGCGGGTGCCGCCGCCGCGGCCGCCGCGCCAATATTGCCGTTGGCTCCACCTTTGTTGTCCACAATCACCGCTGTCTTCAGCTTTTTGCCCAGGCGATCGGCAATCAAGCGCGCAATCGAATCACCTGTGCCGCCACCGCCAGGTGCGGGAACAATGATTTGTATGGGTTTGTCGGCGGCAGGCCATTCCGCCGCCAAGGCGGGTGCCGCCAATGCCGACGAAAGCATGCCGACCAATGCCAACGAAGAAAGAGAATCTCGCATGGTTTGCCTCTTGGAATAATTTTTAGTATCACTCGCGCAAGCTCAGATGCACACCGGGCTTTCCTTGAATTGGTGAGCGGCACGCACCACGGCTCGGATGCTCGACTCCTTGGCCGCCACCGGCAGCACGCAGCCGGGTCCTATCATCAGGCGACGGCCGCCCGTCTGCGAGAGTGCTTCATGCACCTGGTCTTCGATTTCCTGCTCGCTGCCGTGCATCAAGGTGCCATGCTCATTGATGCCGCCCACAAGCAGCTGTGGAAAACACTCCGCGGCCTGGGCAATCGTCGGATCGGTCAAGCGGTCATGCCAGTTGAACATCTCAGTCGGATAGTCCGAGAGCAGATCGAACATGATGTCGTCACCATGCGCATGCAGCATATTGAGCCGTGATTTGCCACGCAGCGCCTGGAAGACCATCAAGTCGTAGCGTTTGCCAAAGCGCTCATATTCTGACGCCGCCAGCAGGCGATGCGATGCCAACTGCGTTGCGAAGAACACGCCATGGGCGCCCTGGGCCAGCGCATCCAGCGCAAAGCGGATCGTGACGTCGGTGATGACCATCAGCGCGCGCTCCAGCTCCTCTGGAAAGCGCCGCAGGTCGGCAAACATTTTTTCGGTGGACATCTTCCGGGCAGTCGTCAGCGGGCTGAAAACGGTCTGCAGCAACGGTACCTGCCCCTTCAACTCCTTGGCCGCGGCAGCCAGCGCTTCGTTTTGCCGGCCATAGGCTCCGCGGCGTACATCGAGCGGCACGATGCGCCGCCAATCTTCGGTGCGCACCACGGCCGGCTGTATCACTTCACGCGCACCATTGGCCGCCCCCCTGTACCCGCTGATCGCGCCCCAGTCCTCGACACCATAGGTTCCCGAAGGCATGAATTTCACGAGATCGAATTGCCATTTCTTCTGCCACGCCAGAGTGTGGGCCACCAGCTTGTCGGAATACTGGTCGTCGCCCGGGAAATGGCGCCACAGGGCGACCGGCGGACGATCCGTCCGTTCGCCATTGATCGCTGCTTCGATGCGCTGCCAGTGGTTCATTGACTGCATAGCTGTCTCTTTGGTTTGTGTCGCCAAACTGAAGGATCCGCGCAGGACGGCTGGCTCCAACAGTTCTTGAACGGGGTTGAGATGCAGTCAGTTTTTCATGCGGCACCAGCCAGGACAAACGAGTTAATTCAACAGCTCGCTTTGTGAAAGACAAAAGCTTGCCAACGATGAACTAGCCATGGGTGTTCTTCAAACGGCGTCGAAACCGACCGACGAGTCCCGCAACTGGTGCAGCAAGGCCTGGGCGTGAATCGACAGCCGTTTCTCATCGCTTCTGGCACACACCGTCAGATGCCGCACGGCCCAGGGCTCCTGCAGGGACAGTGTTTTTACCCGCTCGTTCTGCAAACTGCGCATCACCGAGCGCGGCACGATAGCGATCCCAGCGCCCGAGCAGACGAGCGCAATGACAGCCGAAAAACCCGCTACCTGAATGCGCACATCGATCGGATAGCCAAGGGCGGCGGCCTTGCCGACGAGAAAAGTGTGGATCGCCGTGCCGCGGGTCAGGGAAATGATAGGGTGGGCGAGGCACTCGACAAACCGCACCTTGCCACCCTGTCCGAGGTCCGTGGCCACAGGCGCCACGATGATGAGTTCATCTTCGTGGTAGGGCCAGAATGTCACATCGGGATGCTCTTCTCCCCAGGTGACGACGCCGATGTCCGCTCTGCCTTCAGCGACGGCCGCGACAATCTCGTGGCTGAGCCGCTCCTCCAAAGACACGCGCACCGCGGGGTATGCGAGCAAGAAAGCCGAAAGGTCTTCCGGCAAATAGGACGCGATCGCCGTACTGTTGGCGAACAGCGTGAGATGGCTCTTCACGCCCTGCGCATAGGGCGCCAGATTGGCATGCATCTGCTCGAGTTCGGCCAGACAGCGACGGCAATGCTCCAGCATCACCTGTCCCGCACGGGTCAAGGATACGCCGCGGGCCTCGCGTGAAAACAACCGGGTTCCCAGGCTTTCTTCCAGCTGCTTGATGCGCAGGCTGGCCGATGAGGGTGCGAGAAAGCAATGTGCAGCCCCACGTGACACATTGCCCGCATCCGCGATGGCAACGAAGAGCTTGATGTCGACCAGGCTGTAGTGCATAGCTTTTGCATTTAACAAATGCTGGATGTGGAAAAGCCCGTTTGTACTTCACCCCCGCCAGCGGAACAATTCCTGCATTCCCTAGACAGGGATGTGCTCATGAATCACGCCAAAGGAACAACGGGAAATGCCATCCATCCACGCCATTTCTACCGCCGACGCCCCCAGCGCCAGCGGCATTTATTCACAAGCTATTCGAGCCGCAGAGACGGTTTATCTCGCCGGCCAGCTGCCGCTTGATCCCGTCAGCATGCAGCTGGAAACGGGGATAGATGCGCAGATTCACCGCGTTTTTCGCAACCTCGACGCCGTGAGCCGTGCAGCGGGTGCATCGCTCGCCCAGACCGTCAAAGTCACGGTCTACCTGACCGATCCAGAGCATTTTTCCCGGGTCAATGCGCTGATGGGCGAGTATTTTTGCCAGCCCTACCCCGCACGGACCTCCGTGGCTGTCGCCGCCTTGCCGCGTGGCGCGCTCATCGAAGCCGATGCCGTTCTTTCACTCGCAGCCTCACCGGCAAACAAGGAGATCTGAATGATGAATCGCACCTGGGTTCTTGAAGCCGTGCGTCGCATAGAACGTGACGCCCAGCGCTCATCCGACACCCACCTGCTGCAGGTGGAACTTCCCTTCACTGCGCAGGTGAGGCTTTATCTCAAGGATGAATCGACCCATCCCACCGGCAGCCTCAAGCATAGGCTCGCACGATCGCTGTTTCTCTATGGGCTGTGCAATGGCTGGATCCGGGAAGGCACGACCGTGGTGGAGGCCTCCTCGGGCAGCACGGCGGTGTCCGAAGCCTATTTCGCGCGCCTTCTGGGCCTGCCTTTCATTGCCGTGATGCCCCGCAGCACATCGCCCGCAAAAATAGCCCAAATCGAGTTCTACGGCGGCCGCTGCCACTTCGTCAGCAGTTCAGCGCTTCTCTACGCAGAAGCCGAACGGGTCGCACGCGAATGCAATGGCCACTACATGGACCAGTTCACCTATGCGGAGCGCGCCACCGACTGGCGCGGCAACAACAACATCGCAGAATCCATCTTCCAGCAAATGCGCGATGAACCTCACCCGGTACCGTCTTGGGTGATTGTCGGAGCGGGGACCGGCGGGACCTCCGCCACCATCGGACGCTACATACGCTACCAAGGCTATGCCACGCAACTGTGCGTCGTGGATCCCGAGCACTCCGTTTTCTACGACTACTTCCACCACCGCGATGCAGCCATCACCAGTGAGCGCGGCTCGGACGTCGAGGGGATAGGCCGCCCGCGGGTAGAGCCGTCGTTTGTTCCCGATGTGATCGATCGCATGGTGCAAGTGCCCAACGCGGCGTCGTACGCAGCCATGCGCTTTCTGGAACGCCTGGTCGGGCGTCGCTATGGTGGGTCGACCGGCACCGACTTTTACGTTGCCATGCAGCTGGCGTGTGAGATGTCCAAGCGCAACGAGGCGGGCTCCATCGTCACCCTGGCCTGTGATGCTGGCGACCGCTACACCAACACCTATTACAGCGACGCATGGCTGCAGTCCTCAGGCTACGACATAGCGCCGTACGTCGCGCAGCTCGAAAAAGCCTACGCCTGCGGAATCTGGTCCGGAGTGCATCAGCCCCAGCCGGCAGCGGCGCTTGATGCGATGGCGGTCATGGCGTAATCCGCGGGCTGGAACGCGGCAGCGATCGCCGGCCGCGGCGCCCAGCCGAGAGCCCATAAAAACCGCATATCCATCCAATCAAAACAACTGCTTGCCTCCCCCCGGCAAAGCAGCGCCGCCAAAAAACAGATATCGAAGATTTCTTTCCTTCGTTCCTTCGCGCGCCATGTCTTCTTAACCTGACGATTCGCCAGCTGTACCTGAAGATCGCCGGCGCACGCGGCCACCAGCAGATCGTCGGCACGCCAGAAACCATCGCCGATCAGCTGCAAATGGTTCGAGGAAGTCGGCGCCGACGGCTTCAACATCATGGGCCCATGGTTCCCCGGCGGCCTCGACGATTTCATAGCACGGGTGCTGCCCGATATGCGCCGCCGCGGCCTGTTTCGCACCGAGTACGAGGGTCGCACCTTGCGTGAGCACCTGGGCCTGGCACGGCCCCAGCATCCGGCGGAGCTGGCGCGTGCTAAAGCTAGGCCGGAGCCGGAAATCTTTGCCTGATAGCGCGTCAAGGAATGGATAAAGACATGAGCTTTCTCCTGATTGCCGGCAGTCCCACACAGCCATCACGTTCGGCCACGCTGCTCAAGCAAGCATCACTCCAACTCGCACGGGCGCAGCACCACGTGATGCGGCTGGATATTCGCGCCCTGGACAGCCAGGCGCTGGTCCTGGCCGATTGCTCCCACCCGTCGACCACCCGCGCAACGCAACAGCTGGTCCAGGCTTGGCATCACGCCATCGCCTGCAATTCAGGCCCTTGGGCACACATGTCCATGTCCGGTCCGCAGACCTGATTGCGGCCTGCGTTCTTGGCGCGGTACAGCTGGGCATCGGCCTGCTGGAACAGGCTGTCGGTGGTGCCCGTGGCCTCGGACTGGGCGATGCCAATGCTGGCCGTAAGACAGGTCGCCGTTGGCGAAAACTCATGGCTGATCTGCAGCCCCTGCAACTGCGCCAGCAGATGCTGCATGCGCAGCTTCAAGGCATTTGCATCGTCGGCATAACTCAGCAGGCCGAATTCCTCGCCACCCAGGCGGATTGCCATGTCCATGGGGCGGGCGGCGTAATGCTCCAGCACCAGGGCCACCTGCTGCAAAGCCCGGTCGCCTGCCTTGTGGCCGTAGTGGTCGTTGTAGAGCTTGAAATGGTCCAGATCCAGGATCACCAGCAGCAGGGTTTTGCCATCGCGCCTCGCCTGGGCCAGGCAGATCTCGAAATGCTTTTGAAAGCTGCGGCGGTTGGCCAGACCGGTGAGCGGATCGTGGCCCGCCTCCCAATCGAGCAGCCGGCGCAGCACAAACTGCTCCCGCGTTCCGCGCTCGCGCAGGTAGCTGCTGAACGCCATCATCATCATGCACAGCACCAGCAGGCTGGCGATGGCCCAGAACTCCGACCATTCCGCCGGCGACAGGATCCACCACCCCGCCAGCAGGTAAGCCACCAGCAATGCAGCGGTTGTCGGCATCGTTTCGCGAAACGTCAGACCGCATGGCAAAAACACCGCCATCATGATCAGAATCGATCCCGCCATGGCATTGCCCATGCCCATTTCCATGTAGAGATAGCCGGTCAGAAAGCCGGTGATGCAGTACACCGATACCGTCACCAGGCAGGCGACATGTTGCCAGCGCCCCCATAGACGGCGGTGCATGCCGATCAGCAAACCGGTCAGCGCCAGCAGGCCCGCCAGCCGCGCAGGCAGCAGCAGCTTCAGGAACAGCGCTTCATTCGCCGTCCCCTGAATGTTCTGTACATAGCGCACCGCATCCCAGCAGGCCACGCCCAGCCACAGGATGAGACCGATCCAGATGCAGAACCGCACATTGCGGGTCTGGGTTTCGCGCAAGAAACCTACGAACTCTTCCTCTACGACGGCGCCAAAGCGCAACCCCAGGAAACGACCTTGTAGCTCACGCCGGTAAAGACGTGAGGGGTTGTCCAACGCAGACGTGTTCAGTGGCGAGGAGCGCATAGGAAAGCCGGTACCTGCGGACGGAGGAATGCTCCGATTATTTTCAAAATGTCACACAAAAACTGTGTTTTGTCACCCTGGTGTCAGCCTGTAAGCCCCTCGGCCACTTCATGCCATGCATGGCCACATGCACCGGCAGCGGTAGAAGATATGAAAAATTACAAAACGATCAAAGCAAGATCAGCCCCCGCCAGCTGTTCCTGACGCAGAATTCCCGCTGAATCAGCTAGTTGATCCTTTGGATGCTCATTTCTTAGCTATCAATAACGTAGCAAAAGGTGGTGAACAAGCATGAAAACGCCTGCGCTCCTTGGCGTTTTCCCTCTGTT
The DNA here is from genome assembly GCA_023622805.1 of Pseudomonadota bacterium. Lineage (GTDB taxonomy): Bacteria > Pseudomonadota > Gammaproteobacteria > Burkholderiales > Burkholderiaceae_C > Comamonas > Comamonas bellezanensis. The sequence continues at coordinate 21,674 of JAMNYN010000376.1, forward strand.
TTTTGCATTTTCTGCCTCATTTTTAGGCAATTCTGGGTCGGGCGACGAAACGGTCCAGGCGATGCCCTGTTCCGCGAGAATTCGCGCCCTGCTCCGGCACCTCTGTGCACAAGAGAGCCGGGCCTCCATCCGCCATCTCTGTGGATAAATCTCCGCCAGTCCCCATGTTGCCTCCCACGGAAAACATAGAGAATTTATAACAACCTGTGAATACTTACCATAAGCTATTGATTTTAAATAATTTTATGGAAGTTTAAAACAGGAAAACAGCAGACTTACCCCCATGGATATGCACAGCATGCGGAAAAGTATTCCGGGGGATGAGTCTGTGGATAAGTATTCCATGCGGGATGCGGCAAAAAACTTATCCTCGCTTATCCACAGAATCCCCAGTCCTGCGAAAATAGACCATCACCACACCCTGTGGCTGGCAAAAATACGCATGCAGCACATGCCACATGTACTGCAAAGCAGCTTATGTAGTGCAAAAAACATAAGATTTAACATCTTATTCATTACATATCTATGTTTTATTCTTTATCTATTACGGCTGATGCCTGTTTGGCCGACGCAGCAAGCTCTTAATGTCCCAGCAAAAGTGGGCCCAGTTGGGCCTTGAATCGTTCGATGATGTCGTCGCGTCCATCCCGGGCTTCCGCAGCCGCGAAGGGCAGCGGCTCATGGCGAGCCAGGTCGCCCAGACTTTCAGCACCGCCCAGCTCGGCAAGGTCGATGACGACGCCCCTGCTCCAGAACGCGCCATCGCCGTGGTGCAAGCGGGCACCGGCGTGGGCAAATCGCTGGCTTACAGCGCTCCCGCCATCGCGCTGGCGTTGGCGCGGGGCACCCGGGTGCTGATCTCCACGGCCACCGTGGCATTGCAGGAACAGTTGGTTAACAAGGATTTGCCCGCCCTGGCCGCGCAACTGGACCAGCCGTTCAAATTTGCCCTGGCCAAGGGGCGCGGACGTTTTGTCTGCAAACTCAAGCTCGAACGCCTGGCAGGCACCGGCGAATCGCACGACGAGGCCGACGACCTGTTCGCCGAAGAGGAAGCCGCGACCCGCAATGCACGCCCCGCACAGGAACGCGAAGCACGCATGCAGTTCTATGCCAGCATGGCCGATGCCCTGGCCACCAACGTCTGGGATGGCGATCGCGACTCGCTGGCCACGCCACCCGAGCCCGAAGTCTGGAGCCCGGTCGCGGCCGAATCGAGCTCTTGCACCGGCAAGCATTGCCCGGCTTTTGACGGCTGTACCTATTACGAACGCCGCAAGTCCATGGTGGCCGCCCAGGTCATCGTGGCCAACCATGATTTGCTGCTGTCTTCGCTGGGCGCTCGCCTGTTGCCCGACCTGGACAACTGTCTGCTGGTACTCGACGAAGCCCACCATCTGCCGGCCACGGCCCTGTCCCAATTCGCCTGTGCGCTCGATTTGAGCCGCCTGGGCTGGATCGACAAGCTGGCCAGCCGCGCACTGCGCGTGGGCACCTTGATCGAAGTCGAGGAAGTGGCCGATGTGCCCACCCACTCCAGCCAGCTGCGCCAGACCTTGCAAGACCTGGCCCGGCTGGTGATGGATTTTTACGGCGACGACCTCAAATCGCAAAAGGACAGCTGGGGGCCGGCGCGCGTGCGCGCGCCCCGCGGAGTGCTGCCCGAGGCCTTGCTAGAACCCCTGGCGCAGGCCGCACACCACGCCAATGGCTTCCTCGATGTACTGCGCGCCGTCTCCAAGGCCCTGCGTGTGGAGATCCGCGACAATCCAGAGGAAGCCCGCAGGTTATCCACAATGTACGCACAGGTTGGCGCGCTGGCTCCACGGCTGGAATCGGTGTATGACACGGCCCAGTTGCTGCTGCAGCAACCCGCACAAGATGACGACAGTCAGTACGTTCCCAACGCGAAATGGTTCACGTTGGAGACAGATGGCGAATTCATCGTGGTCAAAGCCCACGCCAGCCCCCTGCTGCCAGGAGCCACTTTGCGCCAGCATCTGTGGTCGCAAGTGCGCGGCGCAGTGTTGACATCGGCAACGCTCACCAGCTGTGGACAATTTGATTTCTTCCTGCGCGAATCCGGCCTGCACGGCGATCCTGCGGTGACCACGCTGGAAGTCGCCAGCCCCTTCGATTACGCGGCCCAAGGCATCCTGGTGGCCGCAGAAACCCATGCCGACCCCCGCCAGGCCAGCGCGTTCACCAGCGAGATGGTGGACGCGCTGCTGCACGACCTGGCCCGCGTGGAATCCGGCGCCCTGGTGCTGTTCACTTCGCGCGAGCAGATGCGCCAGGCCGTAGACGCCCTCTCCACGGCCATGCGCAGCAGCGTGCTGGTGCAAACCGCGATGCCACGCGCCCAGCTCCTGAGCTTGCACCGCGAACGCGTCGCAGGCGGTCAGGCATCCATCATTTTCGGCATGCAGTCGTTCGGCGAAGGCCTGGATCTGCCGGGAGCGCTGTGCGAGTCACTGTTCATCACCAAGCTGCCGTTTGCGCCACCCGACGACCCCGTAGGCGAAGCGCGCGCTGAATGGCTGCGCAGCGCCGGGCGCGACCCTTTCAGCGAACTGGTGGTGCCGGCCACGGCCATACGCCTGGCGCAATGGGTGGGACGCGCCATTCGCACCGAAGAAGACAGGGCCTTTGTCTATTGCTACGACAAGCGCCTGGTGCGTACCAACTACGGCCAGCGCCTGCTCAACGGCCTGCCGCCGTTCGCCCTGGAAAAGCGCCCCCCCCGCTGAGAACCGGCCTTGCGCAGCCCCTTCAGGGGCTGGTTATGCTTGACGCCGAGCGCCTGCCGCCCTTGGTGCCGGCAGGCAGCCCTCTGATTTCATTTCCCGAGAAAGCCATCCCATGTCCCAAAACCTCCCGGCCTGCCCCCAATGCGGCCTTGAGAACACCTACCCCGACGGCAGCAACTACCTGTGCCCCGACTGCGCTTTTGAATGGCCCCAGCAGGCCGCGGAAGCCTCCGAGGACAGCGAATCCGGTGACGGCAGCATCCGCGATGCCAACGGCACGATCCTGGCCGATGGCGATGCCGTGCTGCTGATCAAGGACCTGAAAGTCAAAGGCTCGTCCACCGTGATCAAAAAGGGCACCAAGATCAAGAGCATCCGCCTGGTCCACGGCAATGGCGATCACGATGTGGATTGCAAGACGGAACAGGGCAGCTTCATGCTCAAGTCGGTGTTCCTGAAGAAAGCCTGAAGTCCCTGAAGCCAGACGCTGGCGTCGAGAGACGGTTCGGCGTATGGCTGGGTCCAGCCCCGCCAGACGTGCGCGGCGGCCGGCCGATTTTCCGCCGATGTCCCATCACCCGCACAGTCCAGCGACCACTTGCGGACGCCATCGCGACAGGCACCAGGCGGCCTGAGATGGCTGATGGGCCTCGCGCCCTGCCTATTCTCGCCTGGGCATTTTCCTGGCAGCACCCTGCCCTCTGACTCGGCTTCAGCCGCCCTTGCGCACGCCGCGGTTTCCGCCGGCCTTGCGTCCAACACCCCAGGTTCCTCGCTTTGCAGCGCTTGCATGCCCTCTGCAGGCGCTTGCGCCAGCTTTCAAGCCCGGACACCAGCCCAGGCCTCGATACGCGGCTGTACGGGCCGCCAAGCCTGCTGCAGCCGGTACAGCCAACACCAACCCCTCGCACAAAGCCGTCCAAACCCGGCCCTGCCTTGTTCCTGGCGCCGTGTAACCGGAGTTACCAACACCAGGGTGGCGCCACCTTGGCGTTGAAATTTTTTGAATCACTAATAAAAACAACGACTTAGCAGAGCCGTGTACGGGTTCAGAACTTTTCTCCACAGTTGTTGATAACAACGTGTTGATAACTTTTCGTTTTCAGGTTTCCAGCCACTGGTTATCCACATTTCGGTGGTTTTTATGCCGGTCCATGTCTCAAAACGGCGCTCATGCGGCTGTTTTGACCTGGAATTCGCCATGGCCCGTGCATTGCAGGACTGAACTTTGCGCTTTTTCCCGTGATTTCGCAAGACGGATTTGTCTGGATGCGGCTGTTGAGCGGCTTGTCCCAGAAACTCTCCTAGTTGTTCATTTATTTCACTATAAGAAATTAGTCGTAGTAGTAGAACGCCGATGCTTCTGTGGATAACTTAACTTTCCTTAATGAAATCAACGTATTTTGTTTTTCCAAAGCCTGTGTGTGGAGCCCTGGTCTGGATGTATCGCAAAAGTGGATAACTTTTCAAAATATGAAGTTCCTGTGGATAACAGTGGCGTTCCAATTTTGATATCCACAGGGTATGAGGCTGTTGTTTTTTTGACGGTTTTTGCTTGTTTTCCTATGCTGTACAACACTATTTAGCTATTGATTTAGGAGTGGATAACTTTTTTTGCATGGCAATTCAATTGGTATTTTTGTGCTGTGTTTATTTTTTTGGTCAGACATGGCTTTTGCAGTGATTGCGACATGGATTGGATGATTTGAAGGACTGCTCAAAAATTGTGCTCTGTTGTTATTCCTAATATTTCTATTTATAAATAGTGTTAGTAGTAGAGCAAGCTGTTTTTTGTGGATAACTATGTATTTATCAATTAAAACAACAACTTGCATTGATTGAAAGCATGTGTCTCGAGGGCTGCTGCTGCTGCATCCGGATTGGGTATAACTTTTTATTCGTCAGTATGCTTGTGGATAAGTGTGAAGTTGTTCTGGAATTTTCCTCAAACTTATCCACAGGCGCTTTGGGCAAAAAAAACCGCCCTTGCGGGCGGTTCGAGCGCTGATTTTTCAGCTTGCAGCGTCAGTCTTGTGGATAACCTGGCATCGATCAGAACCGGTGGGCGTATCGCAGCTGCAGGAAGTTTTCGCCAGGATTGGGCTTTTTGATGGCGGCGTTGGACACATGCTCCAGCCGCAGCATCCATTCATGCTGGCGCCTTTCCCCAAAGTTCATGCCGACAGCGAGATGGGTGGCGAAGTTGTAGCGCGTGCTGAACTGTTTGTGCAGCGTGCCGTAGTACTTGTCGGCAAACACCAGGCCCGAGCCCACCTGGGCGAACCAGGCCGCGCGTCCCTGGTCGCCACGCCAGCGCAGAGAAGGCACGACGCCGATGACCGTAGTCTGTTGGCGTGCCAGGTGTTGCTGGCTGGACCAGCGGCTGGCAAACAGATCCCAGTGGCCGGTGACCTGGCCGGGCCCCAGGCTGTAAGTCCACTGTTGCCAGGGCAAGGTCAGGCCCAGACTGGCCGCACGGCCATTGCTTTCGGTGATGGCCGCCTGGGCATACCAGGTAGGGGCGTGGTCGGTGAACAGAGTCTGGGCTTGCGCGCTCAAGGCGACCAGGCCCAGACCTGCGGCGCCACACCAGGAACTTGCGCGAAGCAGGGCGGCTTTGACGGGCATTGTTGACAACTCCTGAGGTCTGGAAGGAATGGCTGTAAACAAGTGTAGAGAGTTCTGACGTCCACGGGGCGAGGATGATGCCCGCGCCGCCGGTGTTCAATAGGCGTCCAGAATGCGAAAAACCAACCCGCTCCAGAGAGGGGTTGGTTTTTTGATGCAGGCACGGAGTGCCTGCGGTGACCCCGGCGGCAAGCCGCCGGTTTCAGAAACGCTTGTTACTTGGCTGGGGCGGCTGGCGCATGGTGTTTGCCATGGTTGCCACCAGAATGCATGCCGTGGTGCAGGGTCTGGGCGTCAAAGGTTTTTTGCTGCGCCGGCGTCAACGTGGCGTAAAACGCCTTGGTCGCTTCGGCACGGCGTTCCGCCTGGGCGTTGCGTTCACTGCGCATCTGGCGCATCTTGTCGATGCGCTCGGGTGTGGTCAGCTTGGCAAAGCTTTCGCGGTCGAAGGGCTTGCGCGGCATGGGCTGGAGGGCTTCACGGAAGGTGGTCCAGCCGGCTTGCTGGGCGTCGGTCAGCTGCAGCGCTGCCTGAAGCTTGGCGGCTTTTTCGGCCATGCGTTTGCCGTGAGACTCGTGCCCGCGGTGCTGGTGGTGGCCTTGTGCCTTGCCATGGGCCGGTTCGGCCGCCATGCTGGTGGTGGCTGCGGCGGCGGCTGGCGCGGCCGGGGCCTGGGCCCACACGGGCAGGGCCAGGGCGGCGAAGACGGTGGCAGCAGCGGCGGTGGCGGTCAGGGTGCGTTGGAAAATAGCCATGGTGCATGTCCTTTGGATCGGTGGATGAACACGCTGCAGCCAGGAAGACTGTGCGCTGGAGGGAAAAACCTTGAACAGGTTCTCAGTGTGCGGCGCCTGTGTATCGCTGGCGTGAGGCCTCGGTGATGCTGTGTAAAGTAGTGACAAGCTGCAGCGCTTCAGTGCAAGCATTTTTTACAACCAGTCAGGGGGCAAAGCCCTGTATGGTTTGCGCTGAAAGCTATTCCATTCAAATTAACCAGCGCGATGGATTTCCGTCGCCGGGGTGGTTGGCGCGCAGGCACCGACCGGCATATGCCGGGCGCTGCGCGCCATCCGCTGCATGACTAAAGGTTGTCGATGTTCAAGAACATGATCGTGTACCGCATTGCCGAGCAATGGCAGGGCACACTGGAGCAGGTGGAAGAGGCGCTGGCGCGCACCCCTTTCATCGAGTGCGGAGCGACGCAAGAGCGTTCCGTGGGCTGGGTGCCGCCGCGCGGCGAAGCCGAAGGTCCGTTCGCCGAGTCGGTGGCCGGGCAATGGATACTGCGCTACATGAGCGAAAGCAAGATGCTGCCGGCCAGCGTGCTCAACCGCAAGGTGCAGGAAAAGGCCGAGGCCATAGAGCGCGCTTCGGGCCGCAAGCCTGGCAAGAAGGAAAAGCAGGAGCTCAAGGACGAAGCCAAGCTGGATCTTTTGCCCATGGCTTTCACCAAGCAGGGCGGAATGTGGATCTGGATCGATACGGCGGCCCGTTTTCTGGTGCTCGACACGGGCAGCCAGTCGCGCGCCGACGAAGTGGTGACCTTGCTGGTCGACGGCCTGCCAGGCTTTGCCGTCGCCTTGCTGGACACGCAGACTTCGGCCCAGGCCGCCATGGCGCACTGGCTGGCCAGCCAGGAGCCGCCAGTGGGCTTCACCATCGACCAGGAGTGCGAGCTCAAGAGCGCCGATGAAGCCAAGTCGGTGGTGCGCTATGCGCGCCATCCGCTGGACATCGACGAGGTCAAGGCCCACATCGAAGCCGGCAAGCTGCCGACCAAGCTGGCGCTGACCTGGGACGACCGGGTTTCGCTGCTGCTGACCGAAGGCCTGCAGGTCAAGAAGATCACGTTCCTGGAAACCGTGTTTGACGGCCAGTCCAAGGACGATGGCGGCTTTGACGCCGACGTGGCGATTGCCACGGGTGAGCTGAGCAAGTTGCTGCCGGACCTGATCGAAGCGCTGGGCGGCGAAGGCCGCACGGCGCTGGGCGAGGCCTTGCCCGCGGCGCTGCAAAAGCCCGCCGCCGAAGTGCTGGCCGTGCGCCTGGCGGCCAAGGGGCAGGGCGGGGCCGTGACGGGGCCCAAGGAAGCGCCCGAGGATTCCGATCCGGATGCGGCGCCGTTCTGATACGCCGTAGCATGTAAAAAGAGCCGCTTGATGCGGCTCTTTTTTATTTGGAAAGAGTGGGGGTCACACTCTCTCGAAAATCGCCGCAATGCCCTGGCCGCCGCCTATGCACATGGTCACCAGCGCGTAGCGTCCGCCCGTGCGGTGCAGCTCGGCGATGGCCTTGGTGGTGATGATGGCGCCGGTGGCGCCCACGGGGTGGCCCAGCGAGATGCCGGAGCCGTTGGGGTTGACCTTGGCCGGGTCCAGGCCCAGTTCCTGGATCACGGCGCAGGCTTGGGCGGCGAAAGCTTCGTTGGCCTCGATCACATCCATGTCCTGGATCTTCAGGCCCGTGCGGGCCAGCACTTTTTGTGTCGCGGGCACGGGGCCTATGCCCATGTAGGCGGGCTCCACGCCGGCGTGGGCATAGCCCACCAGGCGCGCCAGGGGCTTGGCGCCCAAGGCGGCCAGGCGTTCGCCGGCGACCAGCACCACGGCCGCTGCGCCGTCGTTCAGGCCCGAGGCATTGCCGGCCGTGACGGTGCCTGCGTCCTTCTGGAAAGCCGGCTTCATGCCGGCCAGGGTTTCCAGCGTGGTGGCCGCGCGCACATGCTCGTCGGTGTCGAACAGCACCGTGCCTTTGCGCGTGGCGATTTCCACGGGAATGATTTGCTCCTTGAAGTAGCCGGCGGCGATGGCGGCTGCGGCGCGCTGCTGGCTCAGCAGTGCCAGCTGGTCCTGTTGTTCGCGGGAAATCTTGTAGCGCGCGGCGACGTTTTCAGCGGTGACGCCCATGTGCATTTTCTGCCAGGGGTCGTGCAGTATGCCCAGCATGTAGTCGATGCTCTTGGCATCGCCCATGCGTGCGCCCCAGCGCGCGGAGGTATCGAAATACGGGCCGCGGCTCATGGATTCGGAGCCGCCGCCGACGGCCACGTCACAGTCACCCAGGGCGATGGCCTGGGCGGCCGAAACAATCGCCTGCAGGCCGGAGCCGCACAGGCGGTTGACGTTGAAGGCCGGCGTTTCTATGGGGCAGCCGGCATCGACGGCGGCCACGCGGCTCAGGTAGGCGTCCTTGGTGTCGGTGGGAATCACATTGCCCATGACCACATGGCCTATGGCCTGCGGGTCCAGACCCGAGCGCGCAATGGCGGCTTTCACGGCCGTGGTGGCCAGCTGGGTGTTGGGAACGTCTTTCAAGCTGCCGCCGAAGGTGCCGATGGCGGTGCGTGCGCTGCTGACAACGAAAATGTCGCGAGAGGTCATGGCCTGCTGTCTCCTGAACCTGTAAGAACGGAGCAGTCAACGGCCCGTGAAGCGGGCCGGCTGCTTTTGGAAGAATGCATCGATGCCGGCACGCAGGTCATCCGTTTGCGCACAGGCCCGAAACGCCTGCCATTCTGCTCCAAGCTGGGTGGGCAGGTCTGTCTCCAGCGAGGCGCGCATCAGCCGGCGCATATGGCCCAGGGCCTGGGTCGGGCCGTTGGCCAGGCGCAGGGCCAGATGCCGGACTTCCGGCGCCAGCGCATCGGCCGGCAGCACGCGGTTGATCAGGCCCATGTGTTGGGCCTGGGCCGCGTCCAGAGTTTCGCCCAGCATGGAGATCTCGAGCGCGCGGCGCAGGCCTACCCAGCGCGGCAGGGCCCAGGAGGCACCGACGTCGCAGCAGGCGCCGAGGTTGATGTAGGCGAGGTTGAATTTCGAGCCTTCGCAGGCGAGCACGAAGTCGGCCTGCAGCATCAGGCTCAGGCCCGCGCCCGCAGCCACACCCTGGACCTGGGCGATCACCGGGGCGTTCAGGCCGGCCAGCAGCAGCATGGCCTGGTTCAAGGGCTCCAGCAGCGCATCCACGCCGGCCAGCGGGTCGCGCTGCAGCGTCACCAGGTCGCCGCCAGCCATGAAGGCCCGGCCTTCGCCGCGCAGCACCAGGGCACGCACGCTGTCGTCCCGGGCGATGTCCTGCAAGGCGGCCAGCAGGGCCTGGGCCATGGCCACATTGATGGCGTTGAGGGCCTGGGGGCGGTTGAAGACCAGTGTGACGATGGCGCCGTCGCGTTCCACGCGCAGGGGATCGGAATGGGGGGTGTCTGTGGTCATGGTGTGCTAGCGGTAGAGCGCCTCGATTTCCGCGCCGTAGGCCTGGTAGATGCTGGCGCGGCGCACTTTCATGGTGGCCGTGACTTCGCCGTCGTCATGGTCCAGCTCCTTGGTCAGCAAATGGAATTTGCGGATCTGCGAGACCTGGGCCAGGCGCTGGTTGCCGTGGGCGATTTCGGCGTCGATCAAGGCCAGTACCTCGGCATGCTCGGCCAGCGAGCGGAAATGGGTGAAGGGAATGCGCCGCGACTGCGCCCACTGGCCCACGGTTTCGGCATCGAGCATCACCAGGGCGGCGACAAACTTGCGGCCTTCGGCGACGATCACGCACTCCTTGATGTAAGGGCTGGCCTTCATCGTGTTTTCGATCTCCGTGGGCGTGAGGTTCTTGCCGCCGGCGGTGATCATGATGTCCTTGAGGCGGTCGACGATCTTCAGCTGGCCCTGCTCCTGGCGCACCACGTCGCCGGTGTGCAGCCAGCCGTCCTGCAGGGCGGCGGCCGTGGCCTCGGGGTTCTTGTAGTAGCCGGCAAAGACCATGTCGCCGCGGATCTGCAGCTCGCCGTTGTCGGCCAGCCGCCACTCGACCCCGGCGATGGGTTCGCCCACGGTGCCGGGGATGACCCGGTCCAGCCGGTGGCCCAGCACCATGCCGGTCGATTCGGTCAGTCCGTAGACTTCGATCAGCGGAATGCCCAGCACGCGAAAGTAACGCACCACATCGGCCGGGATGGGCGCGGCGCCGGTGAGTGCCACCTGCACGCAGCGCAGGCCCAGGAAGTTCTGTAGCGCGCGCAGCACCAGCCAGTACCAGAGGCTGTAGGTGAGCCGCTCGGCGACGCTCCATTGCGCGCGCGGCTTGTCGGCCAGCGGCGCGCAGGCGGCCATGGCACGGTCCATCAGCGCGCGCTGCCAGCGGCCGGTTTCCAGGCGCTTGATGCTGAGGCTGGCGTGCATCTTTTCCCAGATTCGCGGCACGCCCAGGAACATATTCGGCGCGACTTCGCGCAAGTCTTCCTGCACGGTGCGGATGGACTCGCCGAAATGGACTTGCGTGCCCAGATAAATCGGCACGAAGGTGGTCAGCATCTGCTCGGCTACGTGGCACAGCGGCAGATAGGACAGGTGGCTGGTGGCCGATGTGAGCTGCAGGCGCTCGACGATGCCGGGCACCACGCCGCGGATGTTGCGCCAGGAAATCATCGCGCCCTTGGGTTTGCCCGTGGAGCCCGAGGTGTAGATCATCAGGCCGATGTCATCCACCGCCTGGCTGGCCAGGGCCTGGTCCACCAGCGCGTGCTGGCCTTGCTCCCAGGCCGCGCGGCCCAGCGCTTCGACTTCGGCAAAGGTGGAGATGATCTTGCGCTCTTTGGCCGTGAAGCTGCGCAGGCCCTTGGTTTCCATGACCACGATATGCGCCAGGCGCGGCAGATTGCCGCGCGCGGCCAGCAGCTTGTCGACCTGCTCCTGGTCTTCGCAGACCATGATGCTGATGTCGGCGTGGGCGACCACATAGGCGACTTCGGGCGTGGGGCTGGTGGGGTAGACGCCGACGGTGACGGCGGCGACCAGGCCGCAGCCCATTTGCGCCAGCACCCACTCCAGGCGGTTTTCCGCGATCACGCCCACATGGCCGCCGTTAGGCAGGCCCAGGGACCGCAGGCCCAGGCCGAAATGGGCCGCGCGCTGGTAGTAGCTGGCCCAGGTCACGGGCTTCCAGATGCCAAAGTCTTTTTGCCTTATGGCCACGCGCGTGGGCTGGGTGCGCGCGAGTTCGCGCAGCTGCTGGGGCAGGGTACGGTCGGGGAGAGTGAAAGCGTCTTGCATGGTTAGGACAGCCAGCGTTTGCGGCGCTTGTAGTGCTTGATATCTTTGAAGCCTTTGGCATCGCCCGAGCCGCCCATGCCGAGATAGAACTCGCGCACGTCGGGGTCGCTGGCCAGGTGCTCGGCCGAGCCGTCGATCACGATCTTGCCGTTTTCCATGATGTAGCCGCGGTGCGCGACCGCCAGGGCCAGGGTGGCGTTCTGCTCGACCAGCAGCATGGAAGTGCCGCGTTCGGCATTGATGCGCGCGATGATGCCGAAGATGTCTTCGACCAGCTTGGGCGACAGTCCCAGCGAAGGCTCGTCGAGCAGGATCAGCTCGGGCTGGGCGATCAGCGCCCGGCCTATGGCCAGCATTTGCTGCTCGCCGCCGGACAGGTAGCCGGCCAGCCCCTTGCGGCGCTCGTGCAGCCGCGGAAAGTAGGTATAGACCAGGTCGAAGTCGGGTTTGGCGCCCGGCCTGCCGGTGAGGGCGTAAGTGGCCGCGACCAGGTTTTCTTCCACCGTCAGGTCTTCGAAGACGCGCCGGCCTTCCATCACGTGCGACAGGCCGCGCCGCACCAGTTGCTGGGGCGCGAGCTGCGTCAGCGGGCTGCCGTTGAAGAGGATGCTGCCGCTGGCCAGCGCCCCGTCCTCAAGCGCCAGCAGGCCGGAAATGGCTTTGAGCGTGGTGGATTTGCCCGCGCCGTTGCTGCCCAGCAAGGCCACGATCTGGCCGCGTGGAACGGCCAGCGACAGGCCGCGCAGGGCCTGCACCACCTTGTTGTAGATGACCTCGATGTTGTTGACTTCGAGGACCAGGTCCGGGGCCTGCTGGGGCATGCGCGGCTCCATGGCTTTAGAGGGCGATCCAGTCCGAGGCCGGCACCATTTTCTGGGCCTTCATGTCGGCCTTGTAGACGCGGCCTACGGGGATGGAGTTGCCGCGGATGGTGATGGGCACGCCGATCAGGCCGCCGGTATCGAAGTCCTTGAGGCTGTTGAGCGCGGCCTTGAGATTGGGGCCGTTGAGCGGCTTGCCGGCATCGAGGCAGCGCTTGGCCGACTCCACGAACAGCATGGCCGCGAGGTAGCCTTGCATATAGGCCGTGCTCTGGTATTCGGGGCGCAGCTTGCGGATCTTGTCCAGCGTGGGCGCGGGGGCCGACGTGTCGTAGTAGTAGCGGTAGGGCATCACGCCCATGAAGCCGTCGCCGGCCGGGCCCATCTTCATGACGGTGGAGCTGTCCATGGTCCAGAAGGTGCCCATCCACTTGGACGTCATGCCCATCTGCTGGCCCTGGGTGATGAACTCGGGAATGGGCGCGAGGATGTAGCCGTGGAAGATGGTGTAGTCGGGCGCGGCGCGGCGCAGCTTTATGACTTCGGTCGAGACGTCGACGCTGCCGGCGGGCGTCATCAGCTTGACGGGCACCGTCAGGCCCAGCTTCTTGGCCAGGGCTTCGCTGGCCTCGATGGGGTCGCGGCCGAACTCGGAATCGGAGTAGACGAAGGCCACCTTGGCGCCGGGCTTTTCCTTGGCGATGTGCTTGAGCAGAATGCCGAACATCTCGGTGTAGTCGGGGCCGACCAGGAACTGATTCGGGTACTTTTTCGGGTCGTTGAGTTCGGTGGCGAACGAGGCGCCGGCCATCAGCGTGGCGGCGCTGCGATCGAGCTCGGGATTGATGGTTTTGGCGAAGCCGGTGGAGTCGCCGTAGTAGAGATGGATCTTGTTCTGGCTGGTGAGCTTCTTGTAGGCGGCGACCGAGACGTCGACCTTGTAGCCCGTATCCTCGGGCACGTAGCGCAGCTTGCGGCCCTTGATGCCGCCCGCGTCGTTGACCATCTTCACGTAGTCGCCGATGGCCAGGTTGATGCCCACGCCGGCGAAGGCAAACACGCCCGTCATGGGGATGGAGCCGCCGATGACGATGTCGTCGCCACCGGTCTGGGCGTGTGCCGCCAGAGGGGCTGCGAGGCTGGCGCTGGCTGCGAGCAGCAAGGAGCGGCGGCGCTGGGAAGTCAGGGTCTGTTGCATGCTTTATTCCTCGTTGTTGTCACGTCTTCAAGGCCGGCAGCGCCGCCGCTCAATTGCGGAAAGGCCACAGGTGGAAAAAGCGGCGAATGCGCCGCCACACTTCTGCGAGCCCATGCGGCTCGAACACCAGAAAACCGATGATCAGCAGACCAAAGACGACGGTGCGCACGGGCGAGAGAAACACCGTCAGTTCGCTGCCGCCGGGCATCAGGTCGACGACCAGCTTGAGCAGCTCGGGGACCATGGTCATGAACACGGCGCCGAGGATGCCGCCGAGGATGGAGCCCATGCCGCCGACGATGATGGCGGCCAGGAAAAAGATGGACATCAGCAGCGGAAAGCTCTCGGGCGTCACCACGCGAAAGAAGTAGGCCCAGAGGCCGCCGGCCACACCCGCATAGAACGAAGACAGGCCGAAGGACAGCAGCTTGTAGCGCAGCAGCGGAATGCCCAGCACTTCGGCGGAAATGTCGCGGTCGCGGATGGCAATGAAGGCCCGGCCGACGCGCGTGCGAAACAGATTGGCCGCGCCCAGCAGCATCAGCAGCGTGATCGGCAGAATCACCCAGTAGAGCCGGAACGAGGTCTCCAGCGGCAGGCCGAAGAGCTTGGCCGGCGGCATGGAAATGCCCGAGGTGCCGCCGGTCAGCGTCAGGTTGGCGAACAGGAAGTGGGCGATGAACGAGGCCGCGATGGTGGCGATCGCCAGGTACAGGCCCTTGACGCGCAGCGAAGGGATGCCGACCACCAGCCCGCCGAGCATGGCGACGGTGCCGCCGGCCAGCAGGTTGAGCAGGAAAGGCGTGCCCAGGCGCGTCTCCAGGATGGCCACCGTGTAGGCCCCCAGGCCCATGAAGGCGGCCTGGCCCAGGCTCAGCAGGCCGGTGTAGCCGGTCAGGATGTTGAGGCCCGTGGCGCTGGCCACGTTGATGCTCACCAGGCAGGCCAGATAAAGCCAGTAGTCGCTGGCCATGAAGGGAAAGACGAGCAGCAGCGCGGCGCCCACGGCCAGCCAGATTTTCTGCGTGCGCGAGTCGAACAGCGCCGCGTCCGCGACATAGCTTTGCTTGAGTGTGCCGATTCGCATGGGACTACAACCTCTCGATTTCGCGGGTGCCAAACAGGCCATAGGGGCGGATCATGAGAACCACGACCAGCATGATGAACGTCGCCAGCAGCTTGTATTCGCCGCCGATGAAAGCGCCGGCCAGGGCTTCGACCAGGCCGATGAACAGCCCGCCGATGAGCGCGCCGAGCACGCTGTCCAGGCCGCCGACGATCACCACCACCAGCACCGACAGGCCGAACACGCCCATGGAGGAAGAGATGCCGCCTATGGAGCCGACGATGATTCCCGAGACCGCGGCAATCATTCCCGAGACCACCCAGGCCAGCGAGAACACGCGCGGCACGTTGATGCCCATGGAGTAGGCCGCTGCCTGGTCCGAGGCCGTGGCGCGCAAGGCCACGCCGCCGCGCCAGAAGCGAAACACCAGCAGCACCACGGCGATGAACACCATGGCGATCACCGCGCCCCAGAAAATCTTGGGGGCGAGAAAGGCCTCGCCGACCATGATGGGCTGGGTGGGCATGAAGTCGGGCAGGCGGCGCTGGTCGGCCGACCAGATCATTTCCACCAGTCCCACCAGCACCGAGGCCAGGCCGACGCAGACCATGAACACCGAGATCGGCGGCTCGCCCAGCAGCGGGCGGATGATGGTGCGCTCGATCACCGCGCCCAGCAGGCCGCTGCACAGCACGGCGGCCGGAATGGCCAGCCACAAGGGCAGGGCGAAGCTCGCCGAGAAAGTGAAGAACAGGTAGGCGCCGACCATGAGGATTTCGCCTATGGCGATGTTCACCACGCGGGTGGCCTTGTAGACCATCACAAAGGCCAGCGCGGCGAGCGCGTAGAGGCCGCCACTGGCCAGGCCGGTGAGGCTGATTTCGAACAGGTAGGCCCAATCCATCATGCGACTCCTGGGGTGTGAAGGCCCGCGTGCAGGCGCTGGCGCAGGTCGCCGACGTCGCCCGAGCCCAGGTAGGCACGAATCACTTCGGGGTTGGCTTGGACCTGGGCAGGCGTGCCCTGGGCGATCACCTGGCCGAAGTTGAGCACCACCACATGGTCGGACAAGTCCATCACCATGCCCATGTCGTGCTCGACCATCAGCACCGTCACGCCCCATTCGGCGCGCACGTCGAGGATGAAGCGCGCCATGTCTTCGGTCTCCTCGCGGTTCATGCCGGCGACGGGTTCGTCGAGCATCAGAATCTGCGGCTGCATGGCCAGGGCGCGCGCCATTTCCACGCGTTTTTGCAGCCCGTAGGGCAGGGCGGAAACGGGGGCGTGGCGGATATGGTCGATCTCCAGGAAATCGATGATGCGTTCCTCGATATCGGCGCGCAAAGCCGCTTCTTCGCGCCGTGCGCGGCCCAGGTAGAACAGCGCGTCGAGCACGTTGGTCTTGAGGTGGGCATGGCGGCCGAGCTTGATGTTGTCGAGCACCGTCATGCCGCGGAACAGGGCGATGTTCTGGAAGCTGCGGCCCAGCCCGAGCTTGGCGCGCTGCGGGGCCGGCACCTGGCTGATGTCGCGGCCCTGGAACAGGATGCGGCCCTGGTTGGGGCGGTAAAAGCCCGAGATGGTGTTGAACAGCGACGTCTTGCCCGCGCCGTTGGGGCCGATCACGGCGGTGATGGTGCCGGGCTGTACGGCAAAGCCGACGCCATTGAGCGCTTTCACGCCGCCAAAGGCCAGCGTGATGCCGTCGACCTCCAGCAAGGGGGTGGGTTGTGTCTCCATCGGCCTTCTTCTGCGGGTTTGTGCGAACCGTACAAGGGTCTACTGCTCCGTAGACTGCTTACTCCCGAGTAGGATTCTGTTGGGCAGCCTCAGACTTCGGCATTGGTACTTTCCCGCCGCCCCTGGAAACCCGCATGAACCACCCTGACACACCTTCCTTGCACGCCGCGTCCGCTCCCCTTGACGAGGACTCGCCCTGGCCGCCGCCCCAGCAGCGCGCGCAGCAGCGCGAAGCCAAGCGCCAGGCCGTGCTGTCGGCGGCCGCGCAGCTGTTCAACGAGCGCGGCTTTCATGCCACGTCGCTCGACGACATTGCCGCGCGGCTGGGCGTGAGCAAGCCCACGCTGTACTACTACGTGAAGAACAAGGAGGAGATCCTGCTGGGCTGCGTGCGCCAGGGGCTGCAGCTGATGCTCGACGGCATCGAGGACTCGCGGTGCGGCGGCGGCTCGGCGCTGGACCAGCTCACGACCTGCATGCAGGTCTATGCGCGCATCGTCACGCAGGACTTCGGCATGTGCCTGATCCGCGTGGGCGACGAGCAGGTTTCGGCGGACAACCGCGGCGAGTTGCGGCGCATCAAGGCAGCCATAGACCATGAGTTTCGCCGCCTCGTGACGCAGGGCGTGGAAGAGGGCAGCCTCGCGCCTTGCGACCCGAAAATGACGGCCTTCGTGATCGGCGGCGCGCTCAGCTGGATTGGCCGCTGGTACCAGCCCGGCGGTGAATACACGCCCGAGCAGATCGCCAGCCAGTGCCTGCAGACGCTGCTGGGCGGCGTGCTCAGGCGCGATCCGCCAGCATCGCTGCGCTAGTTATCCACAGGCCCGCGCAACTGGCGTGTTGGAACAGGGTGGCATTTTTTCAGCGCCAGCAATGCCCACTGCCGATGCAACCGGCGCTGCCCAGCAAGGGGGCAGCGAGGAAGGGCCGCCCCGCACCGAGGCTGCCGTCCCTGGCCGGGCGCCCCCCTCCACCGAAGGTTGAGAGGGGGAAGCCGGGGCGGCCCAAGCCGCGCAGCGGCTCAGGGGGTGCTTCACCCCCCCAAATCGTCGAGGATAGGGCAGTCGGGCCGGTCGTCGCCATGGCAGCACTGCACCAGCGTCTGCAGGCTGCGCTGCATGGCCTGCATGGCGGCAATGCGCTGCTCCAGGGTCTTGATGTGGGCCTGGGCGATCTGCTTGACGCTGGCGCTGGTGCGCTCCTGGTCTTGCCACAGGCCCAGCAGGGTGGTGATTTCCTCCATGGAAAATCCCAGATCACGGCTGCGGCGGATGAAGCGGAGCACATGCACGTCGGCAGCGCTGTACTGGCGGTAGCCGTTGTCGGTGCGGGCCACATGCGGCAGCAGGCCCAGGCTTTCGTAATGGCGCAGCATGCGCGCCGACACCCCGGCGCGGCGCGCGGCTTCGCCAATGGACACCGGCCAATGCTCTGTGGAGGAGTTTGGTGATTTCATGGGGATAACTTTGCTACGGGACTGTGGAAAAGCACTGGGCAAGCTGTGTGCGGCGGGTGCCGCTCAGCGAACGGTGTAGCCTTCTTCCTGAATGGCGGCGGCCAGCGCGGCCTTGTCGGCGCTGCTTTCGACCACGACCCGATTTTGCGCGCGCTCGATTTGCACGGCAGCCTGGGGGTCGAGGCGCTGCACGGCCTGGGTCACGGACTTTTCGCAGTGACCGCAGGTCATTCCCTGGACTTCAAAAACATGTTGCATGGTGATTCGCTCCTGTGGATAAGTTTCGGCACAACGCCGAGTCAGGGTTGAATCATGAACCTTATCACCATGTGAAGGTCAAGCGTATTTGTTATCCACAGGTTCTGCACAAAGGCATGGCCTGGTCCTGCGCATCCCCGGCGACCGTTGAGGCCTTGCCGGTTTCACGTGAAACCGGCGGCTGACCGACGCTTCGAGCGCGCCGTGGGTCAGCGCGTCAGCGCTGCAGAATCCTCTCCATGGGCTGGCCTTTGGCGAGCTCGTCGATCAGCTTGTCCAGCTGCCGTATCTTCTGCATCAGCGGGTCCTGCACTTCTTCCACGCGTATGCCGCACACCACGCCCTTGATCAGCGCTGCATCGGGATGGATGGCCGGAGCCTGGGCAAAAAAGGTCTTCAAGTCCGTCTGCTGCCGGATATGCGTTTCCAGTTCCGCCTGGCTGTAGCCGGTCAACCAGCGGATGAGCTGGTCAACTTCGTCGGGCGTGCGGTTCTTGTGCTCGGCTTTTTGCACATACAGCGGATACACCTTGGAGAACGCCGTGGTGAAAATTCGATGCTTGGACATCTTGATTACTCCAGCAGGTTGAAGGCATGCGACCACCCTGCAGGCCTGGGACTCGCCAGGGTCTGCAGGCCATATTTTTGCCTTGGCGCCGTCCGGCGGCAAAAGATAAGACCATTTCCCCGCCTTGATCATTGCGGTCGAATCCTCGACCTCTGGCAAACTGCAACATTTTGTATATTGTGTCGGCAGCTCAGACTGCCTCTTTGCATTTTGCTTGTGAGAGAAGAGGAAGACGAATCATGAATGTATTGGAGCTCATGCGGGCGTTCACCATCCGGACGCGGATGGTTGGCGCGATTGTGATGGTGCTGACGTTGCTGGCCATTCTGGGCGGAGCAGGGATGTTGGGGATGCTGCGCATCCACGACATGAGCCAGCAGTTTATTGACCAGTCGCACACCAAGATGCGGCATCTGGTGGAGCTGCGCCAGGCCATGGGCAGCGTGCGCCAGTCCGAGAAGGACATGATCATCCAGTACGAGCGCCCGGAAGCCGTGCGCAAGGCGTTTGGCGAATGGAGCCAGGGCCTGGAGTCCGCCAAGAGCATTGGTGGGCGTTTTCTGGCGGGCGAGGACGATGCGGACAATGTGCTGATCAACGGCATCGTCAAACGCCTGGACAGCTACAGCCAGCAGTTCCAGCATGTGGCGCGCCAGCTTGAAGCCGGCGGCTACGACACCGCGACGATTGCCAATCGCATGGGCGCCAAGGCCATGGCCGAGTTTGCCGAAGCCGAGAAGCTGATGGTCGAGCTGGAAAAGCTGCTCAACGCCCAGGTGGACGAGCTGGTGACGGAAGAGAAAAACGTGGCCACCCAGACCCAGTGGATGTTTGCCGTGGCCGTGCTGCTCGCCATCGTGGCGGTGGTGCCGTTGACGCTGCTGAACATGGTGTCTATCTGCCGCCCGCTGGAGCGGGCGCGCCAGAGCGCGTTGGCGATTGCGCAAGGCGACTTGTCGCAGCGTGCCGAAATTGACGGTCGCGATGAAGTGGCCGACCTGCAGCGCGCGCTGGAGGAAATGCAGAACGGCTTGAGCGCGATGGTGCGCCAGGTGCGCGACGCCAGCGGCAACATCGCCACGGCCAGCCATGAAATTGCTTCGGGCAACCAGGACCTGTCGGCCCGTACCGAGCAAACCGCCAGCAATCTGCAGGAAACCGTGGCCTCGCTGTCGCAGCTGACTTCGACCGTACAGCAGACCGCTTCGTCGTCGCAGCTGGCCAACCAGCTCTCGGCTTCGGCTTCGGGCACGGCCACACAAGGCGGCCAGGTGGTGCAGCAGGCGGTGCAGAGCATGCACGAGATCACGACCTCCAGCCGCAAGATCGGCGACATCATCGGCCTGATCGATTCCATCGCTTTCCAGACCAACATCCTGGCCTTGAATGCGGCCGTGGAAGCCGCGCGCGCGGGCGAGCAGGGCCGTGGCTTTGCCGTGGTGGCGGGCGAAGTGCGCAACCTGGCCCAGCGTTCGGCCCAGGCAGCGAGCGAAATCAAGAGCCTGATCCAGAGCAGCGAGCAGGCCGTGGGCGGCGGCGTGCGCCACGTGGAGGAGGCCGGCAAGGCCATGCAGGAAATCGTCAACAGCGTGCAGCGCGTGGGCGACATCATCGGCGAGATCACGGCCGCTTCGAGCGAGCAATCCTCGGGCATCAGCCAGGTGAACCAGGCCGTGGGCGACATCGATCGCATGACGCAGCAGAACGCGGCCCTGGTGGAAGAGTCCGCCGCCGCCGCCCAATCGCTGCGCGAGCAGGCAGCGCGCCTGGCCGAGGTGGTCAGCCAGTTCCGCCTGGACGACAACGCCGGCCTGATGCAGGCTGCCGTGGGCTATAGCGGCCGCCGCAACGTGGATGCAGAGCCTTCCCTGGAAGCTCCAGCGGCCAAGCGCCGGCCAGCGCTCAGCGCCTGATCCCGCAGCGCCCTGTCGCCAACAAGAAAGCCCATGACCGCAAGGCCATGGGCTTTTTTTTGCGCTGGGCCGCTCTCTTTGCAGGGGCCTCGGCGGATCTGGCAGAGCACTAGAGAAAAGGCCGCCCCAAGGCAAAATGCATCTGGGGGGCTCGGCCCCCCAGCGCAGCTACGCGAAGCGAGCAAGCGTGGGGGTCATTTATAGCGAGGATAGTCGGTATAGCCATGGGCATCGCCGCCGTAGAACAGGCTTTGGTCCCATGGCGCGAGCGGCAGGTCGTCGTGCAGCCGGCGCACCAGATCCGGATTGGAGATGAAGGGCTTGCCGAAGGCGACGATGTCGGCGTAACCACTGGCCACTGCCTGCATGGCGCTTGCGCGGTCGTAGCCGTTGTTGACCATCCAGGCCCCCTGGCCGCCCGCCATGCGGTAGGCCGTCTGCAGCGCGGGATAGTCGAAAGGGCGGTCGGGCAGAATGCGCGGGCCGCCGGTCGAGCCTTCGATGATATGGACGTAGGCCAGATGCATGGGCGCCAGCTTGCGCACCACATGCTCGAACAGCGGCTGGGGCGCGGCATCGTCGACATCATTGGCCGGCGTCACGGGCGACAGGCGTATGCCGACGCGGTCGCCGCCAATCGCATCGGCGATGGCCCGGGTCACTTCGAGCAGCAGGCGGGCGCGGTTGACGATGCTGCCGCCATAGTCGTCGGTACGCCGGTTGGTGCCGGTCTTGAGAAACTGGTCGAGCAGATAGCCGTTGGCGGCATGGATTTCAATGCCGTCAAAGCCGGCGCCTTGAACGGCGTTGCGGGCCGCGGCGACGAAGCTGTGGACAATTTGCGGCAGCTCCGAGGACAGCAGGGCGCGCGGCGCCGATGTGGGCACGAAGCGGCCCTTGCCGGTCGCAGGATCGATCAGGAAAGTCTTGGCCTTGGCCGTAATCGCCGAAGGCGCGACGGGCGCATGGTGGCCTGGCTGCAGCAGTTCGTGCGAGATGCGGCCCACGTGCCACAGCTGGGTCACGATGCGCCCGCCGGCGTCGTGGACGGCGTCGGTGACCCGCTTCCAGCCTTCGAGCTGCTCCGAGCCGTACAGGCCGGGCACATCGGCGTAGCCCTGGCCCTGGTGGCTGATGGCGGTGGCTTCGCCGATCAGCAGCCCGGCG
The DNA here is from genome assembly GCA_023622805.1 of Pseudomonadota bacterium. Taxonomy (GTDB): domain Bacteria; phylum Pseudomonadota; class Gammaproteobacteria; order Burkholderiales; family Burkholderiaceae_C; genus Comamonas; species Comamonas bellezanensis. Next base: position 43,280 of record JAMNYN010000376.1, read on the forward strand.
CTGGCGCGCTGGGCGTAGTAGGTGGCCATCAGGGCCGTGGGGATGGCATCGGGCGCGCGATTGCGCGTCAGCGGTGCCATGGCCACGCGATTGGGCAGATGCAGCTTGCCGGCGTGCACGGGATCGAACAAGGTAGGCATGGGAGGCTTTCAGGCGTTCACGACAGGAAAACCTTATCAGACCTGATCGGCCTTGTCTGCCTTTTGCGCTATATCCAGGCCGGGAAGAATGGCCCCCACGCTGCCCACGGTGGTCGGGCCCGGCCATGAAAAAAGCCGGGGCCCTGTTTCACGTGAAACAAGGCCCCGGCCGCGCAGCGCATCCGTTGCCCGAAGACTCAGGACTGGCCTTCGATCTTCAGCGCGGCCTGCACGGCAGGACGCTGTGCCATGCGCTGCTGGAAAGCCTGGATGTTCTTCAGTGCCGACAGGTCCAGGCCGACAAAGCCGCACCAGCGAGAGACGGTGAAGAAGTAGGCATCGGCCACGCTGAACTGCGCGCCCATCAGATAGTCCTTGCCGGCCAGCTGCGAGTCCATCCATTGCAGGCGCTGGGTCAGCGCGGCCTGGGCGATGGGCTTGTAGTTTTCCGGCGTGGTGGGCCGGAACAGCGGGCCGAAGCCCTTGTGCACTTCGGTGGCGATGAAGTTCAGCCATTCCTGCAACTGGTAGCGTTCGAAGCTGCCATTGGCGGGAGCGAGCTTCTTGTCCGGCACCTGGTCGGCAATGTATTGCACGATGGCCACACCTTCGCGCAGGCGTGCGCCGTTGTCGAGTTCCAGCACGGGCACATAGCCCAGGGGGTTGATGGTGTAGAAGTCAGTGCCGTCTTGCAGCTGGTGGGTCTTGGTGCTGGCGAGCACGGGCTCGTAGGCCAGACCGGATTCCTGCAGGACGATTTGTGGCGACAGGGAGCAGGCGCCGGGGCTGTAGTAGAGCTTCATGGTCGGAAAAAAGTGAAGTGGCAACGCCTCCATGCTAACGCTGCCTAGGCTTTGCAGGTGCATGAAATCAGGACTTGTGGCGTGCCCAGTTTCCTGCCTCGCGGCGTGGTGGCCG
>JAMNYN010000149.1 GCA_023622805.1 Pseudomonadota bacterium
CTTCCACGTGACCGGGAACCTTGAGGCCGCGCCATTCCTGGTGCAGCAGGCCGTCGGTGTCGATCAGGAAGGTGCTGCGCTCGATGCCCTTGACCTTCTTGCCGTACATGATCTTGTTCTTGACGACGCCGAACATGTGGCACATTTTCTCTTCGGTGTCGGCGATGAGTTCAAAGGGCAGCTCGAGCTTTTCCTTGAAATCGTCGTGCGACTTCATGTTGTCACGCGAAACGCCGAACACGGCAGCTCCGGCTTTGACAAAATCCTTGTACTTATCCCGAAACTGCATCGCTTCGGTGGTACAACCGGGCGTATTGTCTTTCGGATAGAAGTACAGAATCACAATCTGGCCGTTGTGGGAGGTGTTGGACACCTTGATCCCGCCGGTTGCATTGGCTTCGAATTCAGGGAGTGGTTTGTTGACAACGATCGCCATGCGCTTCTATCTCTCGGGTGTAGTCGTTGAATAGTTGAGGGCAAAGGTCTGTTATTGCTTTGATGCAGCCCCCAACCGCAGTCTGGTATTTTACCCTGAATTGATTTTGCACACCTGGATTACTCCAGTAGCAGTGCTGCGACCACGTTTCTTCCCTCACTGGCCAAAATGTTGTAGGTGCGGCAAGCCGCGGCCGTGTCCATGGTTTCCACGCCGATTTGCTGCGCGATCAGCGGCTGCAGCCAGGCCGGCGGCACGAAACGGCTGCGCGTGCCGCTGCCAAACAGCACCAGCTCGGCCGGGATGGCGGCGATCTGGGCGAAATGCTCTGGCGTCAGGTCTTCGAAGCGCTGGCAGTCCCAGGCCTGGCGCAGGCCGCCGGCGCTGATGATCAGGCTGTGGCTGATCTTGTCCTGGTCGATGGCAATCCAGCCAGGGCCGTAGCCGCGGATGGTTTGAGCGTCGGAGCGTTCGGGTTGGAATTTCATGGTGCGCTCGGTAGCGGCTGCCCGTCAGGGCCGCCGGTGTGAAAAAAGTGGCCTGCCGCCATGCCCATGGGCGCCATGGTGCAGTGCGGAACTGTGGTCAAATTATAGGTTTCACCAGGGGGCTATGCCCTTTGGCGTGTTCTGCAGTAACTACCCTAACCGCATGAAGACCGTCCACAAATCCGCCAAGCTAGCCAACGTCTGTTACGACATCCGCGGTCCCATCATGGACGCGGCCAAACAGATGGAGGAAGACGGGCACAAGATCATCAAGCTCAACATCGGCAATCTGGCGGTGTTCGGCTTCGATGCGCCCGAAGAAATCCAGCAGGACATGATCCGCAATCTGCCGACATCGGCGGGTTACTCGGACAGCAAGGGGATTTTCGCGGCCCGCAAGGCGGTGATGCATGAAACCCAGCGCCAGGGCATCAAGGGCGTGACGCTGGACGACATCTACCTGGGCAACGGCGCCTCCGAATTGATCGTGATGGCCACCAATGCGCTGCTGGACAACGGCGACGAGGTGCTGCTGCCCGCACCCGATTACCCGCTGTGGACGGCGGCGGCCAGCCTGTCGGGCGGCACGCCCGTGCACTACACCTGCGACGAAGCCAACGGCTGGATGCCCGATCTGGATGACATCCGCGCCAAGATCACGCCGCGCACCAAGGGCATCGTGGTCATTAACCCGAACAACCCCACGGGCGCGCTGTATTCCAAGGAATTGCTGCAAAGCATCGTCGAGATTGCGCGCGAGCACGGTCTGGTGATCTTTGCCGACGAGGTCTATGACAAGGTGCTCTACGACGACGTGGTGCATGTGCCCCTGGCCAGCCTGTCGACCGATGTGCTGACGCTGACCTTCAACTCCCTGTCCAAGGCCTACCGCTCCTGCGGCTACCGCGCCGGCTGGCTGGTGGTGTCGGGCGACAAGAAGCCCGCGCGTGACTACATCGAAGGCCTGAACATGTTGTCCAACATGCGTCTGTGCGCCAACGTGCCCGGCCAGTGGGCGGTGCAGACGGCGCTGGGCGGCCACCAGAGCATCGACGAGCTGGTGCAGGCGGGCGGACGGCTGCGCGTGCAGCGCGACCTGGCGCACGAGCTGATCACGGCCATTCCGGGCGTGAGCTGCGTCAAGCCGCAGGCCGCGCTGTACATGTTCCCGCGCCTGGACCCCCAGATCTACCCGATCAAGGACGACCAGCAGTTCTTCCTCGAAGTGCTGCAGGAAACCAAGGTCATGCTGGTGCAGGGCACGGGCTTCAACTGGCCCGAACCCGACCATTTCCGCATTGTCTTTCTGCCGCACGAGGCCGACTTGCGCGAAGCCATTCGCCGTCTGGCCGTGTTCCTCGAAAAAGCGCGTGTGCGTTTCGGAACGAACTGATTCTCTTACCTGTTTCCCAATTGCTGCAAGCACGGGGTTCCTGTGTGTTGCAGCGCTTTTTGACTGGCAATTTGCATATGAAACCGATCCAAGTAGGCCTTCTGGGCATTGGCACCGTGGGCAGCGGCACGTTCAACGTGCTGCAGCGCAATCAAGGCGAAATTCGCCGCCGCGCAGGTCGCGGGATTGAAATTACCATGGTCGCCGACTTGGACACGGAGCGCGCCAGGAGCGTGGTGGGCGACAGCGTGCGAGTGGTGGCCGATGCGCGCGAAGTCATCGCCAACCCCGACATCGACGTGGTGGTCGAGCTGATCGGCGGCTACGGCATTGCCAAGGCGCTGGTGCTCGAAGCCATCGCCGCGGGCAAGCATGTGGTGACGGCCAACAAGGCCTTGCTGGCCGTGCACGGCACGGAAATCTTCCAGGCCGCGGCCGACAAGGGCGTGATGGTCTCCTACGAGGCCGCCGTGGCCGGTGGCATTCCCATCATCAAGGCGCTGCGCGAAGGCCTGACGGCCAACTCCATCCAGTGGCTGGCGGGCATCATCAACGGCACGACCAACTTCATCCTGTCCGAAATGCGCGACAAGGGCCTGGACTTCGACGTGGTGCTCAAGGAAGCCCAGCGCCTGGGCTATGCCGAAGCCGACCCGACTTTCGACATCGAAGGCGTGGACGCCGCCCACAAGGTCACGCTGATGAGCGCGATCGCTTTCGGCATTCCCGTGCAGTTCGACAAAGCCTACATCGAAGGCATCACCGGTCTGGCCGCGGCCGATATCCGCTACGCCGAGCAGCTGGGCTACCGCATCAAGCTGCTGGGCATCACCAAGCGCACGGACAAGGGCGTGGAACTGCGCGTTCACCCTTCGCTGGTGCCGTCCAAGCGCCTGATCGCCAACGTGGAAGGCGCGATGAACGCCGTGGTGGTGCACGGTGACGCCGTGGGCACGACGCTGTACTACGGCAAGGGCGCGGGCTCCGAGCCCACGGCCAGCGCCGTGATCGCCGATCTGGTCGATATCGCCCGCCTGGCCGATGCCGACGCCGCCCACCGCGTGCCGCCGCTGGCTTTCCAGTCGCACACGCTCGAAGGCGCGATGAGCAGCCTGCCCGTGCTGCCGATGAGCGAAGTCGTGACCAGCTACTACCTGCGCATGCATGTGGCTGACGAAGCCGGCGTTCTGGCCAAGGTCACGGGCATTCTGGCGAATGCAGGCATCAGCATCGACGCCGTGATCCAGCGCGAAGCCGATGAAGTCGGCGGCGAAGGCTCGACCCAGACCGATTTGATCATCCTCACGCACGACACGCGCGAAGGCGACATGGACGCAGCCCTGGTGCAGATCCAGGCCTTGCCTACGGTGCTCGCTCCCATCAACCGCATCCGCAAGGAAGAGCTGAACTAAAGGCCCACGTCCATGCTGTACCTCTCTACCCGCGGCCACCCCGAGCGCAAGCGCTTTTGCGACATCCTGCTCGCCGGCCTGGCCCCCGATGGCGGCCTGTACCTGCCGCAAAGCTACCCACAGATCGATGCTGCGCAACTGAGCGAACTGCGCCGTGTCTACCATGAGCAGGGCTATGCCGAACTCGCGTTCCGCATCCTGTCGCTGTACATCGACGACATCCCGGCCGACGACTTGCGCGCGCTGTGCGCCAAGACCTATACGGCCGAAGTGTTCGGCACGGGCGAGATCGTTCCGCTGCGCCATGTCGAAGACGGCCTGTGGCTCGAAGCCCTGTCCAACGGCCCCACGCTGGCCTTCAAGGACATGGCCATGCAACTGCTGGGCAACCTGTTCGAGTACGAACTGGGCCGGCGCGGCGAAACGCTCAACATCCTGGGCGCGACCAGCGGCGACACCGGCAGCGCGGCCGAATACGCCATGCGCGGCAAGAAGGGCGTGCGCGTCTTCATGACCAGCCCGCACGGCCGCATGAGCCCGTTCCAGCAGGCGCAGATGTTCAGCCTGCAGGACGAGAACATCCACAACATCGCCGTCGACGGCGTGTTCGACGACTGCCAGGACATGGTCAAGGCGGTCTCCAACGACCACGCCTTCAAGGCCCGCTACAAGATCGGCACGGTCAACTCCATCAACTGGGCGCGTCTGCTGGCCCAGGTGGTGTACTACTTCGCGGGCTACCTGCAGGCCACGCAGAGCAACGACCAGAAGGTCAGCTTCGCCGTGCCCAGCGGCAACTTCGGCAACGTCTGTGCGGGCCATGTGGCGCGCCAGATGGGCCTGCCGATTGAAAAGCTCGTGGTCGCGACCAACGAGAACGACGTGCTCGACGAGTTCTTCCGCACCGGCATCTACCGCGTGCGCGAAAGCGCCCATACCTACGAGACCTCGAGCCCGTCCATGGACATCAGCAAGGCCAGCAATTTCGAGCGCTTTGTGTTCGATCTGCTGGGTCGCGATGCCGAGCGCACGCGCCAGCTGTTTGTCGATGGCGTGGCCCGCGACGGCTTTTTCGACCTCAGCGGCGACCCGCTGTTCGCCGATGCGGCCGCCCGCTACGGCTTCGTCAGCGGCAAGAGCACCCATGCCGACCGTCTGGCCACGATCCGTGACGTATTCCAGCGCTTCGGCATGGTGATCGACACGCACACGGCCGACGGCGTCAAGGTGGCGCGCGAGCACAAGGGGGCAGAGCCCATGATCGTGCTGGAAACCGCCTTGCCGATCAAGTTCGCCGAAACCATCGAAGAAGCCCTGGGGCGTCAGCCCGATCGTCCGGCGAAGTTCGTCGGCATCGAAGACCTGCCCAAGCGCGTGCAGCGCATGCCTGCCGATGTGGACCAGATCAAGGCCTACATAGTCGCTCACTGTGATTGAGCGCCTGCCATGAAAGTGGTCGGCTTTGCCGGTTACTCCGGCGCGGGCAAGACCACGCTGGTCGAGCAGGTCATTGCCCTGCTGCGCCAGCGCGGTCTGCGCGTGTCGGTGGTCAAGCATGCCCACCACCATTTCGACATCGACCAGCCGGGCAAGGACAGCTGGCGCCACCGCCAGGCCGGTGCTTTCGAAGTGCTGGTGGTCTCGGACCAGCGCCTGGCGCTGATGCGCGAGTTCGAGCAGCCTGGCGAGATCGACATCCACGCCATGCTGGCCGAGCTTGACGCCGGTGTGGACTGGGTGCTGGTCGAAGGCTTCAAACATGGCGATCTGCCCAAAATGGAAGTCTGGCGCGCGCCCGCGCCCGGCGAGCGCGACAGGCCTTTGCTGTGCCTGCAGGACAGGGGGGTGCTGGCCCTGATCACCGACGATGCGCGCCAACTGCCGCCCTTGCCGCAGCCGCTGGCGCTGTTGGACCTGAACCAGCCGCAGACGGTGGTCGACTGGCTGCTGACTCAGGGCGAGCGTCTGGAATACCGTTTTACGAAAGAATGAGATGCGTGATTCACTGACTTCACTCGACTCGGCCCTGGCGGCGGTGCTGGCCCAGGCCCGCACCTTGTCCGGCAGCGAGCTGGTGAGTACCTTCGACGCCGACGGCCGCGTGCTGCTGGCGCAGGCGGTGTCGCCCCTGCAGGTGCCGCCGCACGACAACAGCGCCATGGACGGCTATGCCGTGCGCAGCAGCGATGTGGTCGTGCCGGGCACGGTGCTGCCGGTATCGCAGCGCATTGCCGCCGGCCAGATGGGCGAGGCACTGGCTCCGGCGACGGTGGCGCGCATTTTCACCGGCGCGCCCCTGCCCGCGGGTGCCGATGCCGTGGTCATGCAGGAAGACTGTGAATCGCAGGCCGATGGCAGCGTACGCATCAACGCGCTGCCCGCAGCCGGCCAATGGGTGCGCCGCGCGGGCGGTGACATTGCCTTGAACGCCGTGGTGCTTGAAGCGGGCACGCGGCTCACGCCGGCCGAGCTGGGCCTGGCGGCGAGCATTGGCCTGGCCCAGCTCGAAGTCGCGCGCCGCCCGCGCGTGGCCTTGTTTTCCACCGGCGACGAGCTGGTCATGCCGGGCAGCGTGCGCCCCGAAGACATGCCGCCCGGCGCCATCTACAACAGCAACCGATTCTTCCTGCGCGCCATGCTGCAGCGCCTGGGCTGCGAAGTCACCGACCTGGGCATCGTGCCCGACCAGCGCGAGGCGACGCTCACGGCGCTGCGCGATGCGGCCAGCGCCCACGATTTGATTCTCACCAGCGGCGGCGTGTCGGTGGGCGAGGAAGACCACATCAAACCCGCGGTGGAACAGCTGGGGCAGCTCGATCTGTGGAAAATTGCCATGAAGCCGGGCAAGCCGTTTGCCTATGGCCGCCTGGGCGAGACCCATTTCATGGGCCTGCCGGGCAATCCGGTGTCGAGCTTCGTGACTTTCATGCTGCTGGTGCGGCCTTTCCTGCTGCGCCTGCAGGGCGTGGCCGATGTCGTGCCACGCGTGGTCGCTGCCACGGCCGCCTTCGACTGGCCGCGCGGCGACCGCCGGCGTGAATTTCTGCGCGTGCGCTACAACGCGGACGGCCAACTGGAGCTGTTTCGCAACCAGACTTCGAACCTGCTGACTTCGGCGGCCTGGGGCGACGGCCTGGTCGACAACCCGCCCGAGCAGACCATTGCGCGCGGCGATACGGTGCGCTTTCTGTCGTTTGCGGAGTTGCTGTCATGAGCCCCATCACTGTCACCGTGCGCTATTTCGCCTCGATCCGCGAAGCGCTGGACACCGGATCCGAAAATTGTGCGACCACGGCGTCCACGCTGGGGGCGCTGCGCGATGAGTTGATCGCGCGCGGCGGCGCGCATGCCCAGGCGCTGGCCCGCGGCAAGGCCGTGCGCATGGCCCACAACCAGGTGCTCAGCGATGAGAGCGCGCCGCTGGCGGCGGGCGACGAAGTCGCGTTCTTCCCGCCAGTGACCGGAGGCTGAGCATGGTGAAGGATCTCGTGCCGCAAGCGGCGTCGCAGACGGTCAGCGAGCGCACGCGCGCCGCGCTGGCCCAGGCCAAGGCCCGCGGCGTGGTGCTGGGCAGCGCCGGCACGCGCAATCTTCAGGCCACGCTGGAAAAGCGCACGCAGACGGCCGATGCTTTTGCGCGGCTGCAGCAGCCGGTGTTCGCCGAGTTTCAGGCCCAGGGCCTGACCCACCGCGAGATGGCCGCTGAATTGAATCGCCGTGGTATTGCGGCCGCGCGCGGCGGCGAATGGACGCACGGCCAGGTCCAGCGAATGTTGAATCGTCTCACCCCCTGAGCCGCTTCGCGCTAGGCGCGCCCCGTCTCCCCCCTCTCAACCTGCGTTGGAGGGGGCGGCAGCCTCGGTGCGGGGCGGCCCTTCCTCGCTGCCCTTTTGTTGGGGCGCGCCAGTTCCAAGGGCTGCGCTACTTAACCGAGTCGCTGTCAGGCTCGGGCAACTGCGGGCAGCGCCACTCCAGCAGCTCGGCCAGGCGTTGCACCACCCAGTCGGCTTCGATGGCGCTCAGCAGCGTGTCGTCGGCGCGCAGGGCGGCGAGCATGCCCAGCAGCACGCCGGCTTCGGAAGGGGCTTCGCGGTGGTACAGAATTTGTGCCTGCTCGACCAGATGGCTGGCCAGGTCTTCGCAGAATTCGTACCGCGCCAGCACGTCGGCCAGGGGCGTGCGCAGGCGGCCGCTGCGATCGGCGTAGAGCGCGGCGAAGCTCGGCGCCACGGTCAATTGATTGCCTTCGGACATGGGCTCAATCCGGCGTGAAATTCTTTTCGAAGTGGATGGCGTCGTCGACCTGTTCGAAGGTCGCGAGCTGCCCCATTTTCATGTCCTTGATGCGGCAGGCCGCGAACAGGCTGTACTTGCCTTTGAAGCCGAAACTGGGCAGATCGATCAGCGCGTAAGGGTGGGGCACGAAGACTTCGTACTCGAACACCACGCGGTGCTCGTTGCGCGGCGAGGGGAAAAGCTTGTAGTGGCTGGTGGTGATTGCGAGAGAGGCCATGGTCTGAAGGTTACAGTGCGAGTCAATGCTAACGAAAATGGCATTGCCGATTTGACTATGAGAGGGCGCCATGGCGCACAACAAGAATGAATGGGCCAACAAAGTGTTTGGCCTGATCCGCGCTGGCAATGCCAGTGCAGCAACAGCGCAGATCAAGGTGGCTCCCACCGTGGGAGATCTCCAGCGTCTGCAGGCCCTGGTGGTCGGTTTGCCGAACACCAAGGAGAACCGCCAGCTGGCCACGGTGGTGGACGAGGAACTGGCGCTATTGTCGGCCCCGCGGCTGCACCGTGCGCCATGAAGGGTATGACCACCGTGCATATTGCGGTTCAGCCGCAGGATTTTGACGCCAGCGCTGAACTCGCCGCTCTGCGCGCTGACGACCCACGCGTGGGCGCGGTGTGCTGCTTTGTCGGCTGCGTGCGCGACCGCAACGAGGGCGACGCCGTGGCCTCCATGGAACTGGAGCATTACCCCGGCATGACCGAGCCATCGATCGCGGCCATTGTCGAGCAGGCCATTGCGCGCTTTGGCATCTATGGCGCGAGGGTCATCCACCGAGTGGGGCTGTTGCAGCCTCTGGACCAGATCGTGCTGGTGGCCGTGAGCGCGGCCCACCGCGGCGCGTCCTTCCAGGCCTGCGAGTTCATCATGGATTATTTGAAAACCCAGGCGCCTTTCTGGAAGAAAGAGCAAACGCCGCAAGGCGCGCGCTGGGTGGATGCGCGCAGCAGCGACGACGCGGCGCTGGAGCGCTGGAAAGTCTGAGGCCAGAGCGAATAAGGCAGGGTCGGGCCTTTGTCTGGCAGCGTGAGGGGGGTGAACTGACTTGAAATAGGATGGATGCTCCCCACCTGTAAAGCAATTCGGAGGAACCTAACCCATGCGTATTGACAAACTGACGACGAAATTCCAGGAAGCCTTGTCCGAAGCCCAGACGCTGGCTCTGGGCAGCGACCATTCCAACATCGACCCCCTGCACTTGCTGCTGGCCCTTTTGCGCCAGGACGACGGGCCGCGCTCGCTGCTGCAACGCGCTGGCGCGAACGTCACGGCTTTGCAGACGGCGACCGAAAAAGCCGTGCAAGACCTGCCCAAGGTCCAGGTGCAAGACCAGATCCAGGTCGGGTCCGACCTGGCTCGCCTGCTTCAGGCCACGGAAAAGGAAGCCCTCAAGCGGGGCGACCAGTTCATTGCCAGCGAACTCTTTCTGCTGGCGCTCACCGACAGCACGACCCGTGCCGGACAGCTGCTCAAGGAAAACGGCGTTTCGCGCAAGAGCCTGGAATCGGCCATCGAAGCCGTGCGCGGCGGCCACAGTGTGGACAGCGCCGAGGCCGAAGGCCAGCGTGAAGCGCTGAAGAAATACACCCTGGACCTGACGGAACGCGCGCGCAGCGGCAAGCTCGATCCGGTGATCGGCCGCGACGATGAAATCCGCCGCGCCATTCAGGTGCTGCAACGCCGCACCAAGAACAACCCCGTGCTCATCGGCGAGCCCGGCGTGGGCAAGACGGCCATTGTCGAAGGCCTGGCGCAGCGCATTCTGGCCGGCGAAGTGCCCGAAAGCCTGAAGAACAAGCGCGTGCTGTCGCTGGACATGGCCGGTCTGCTCGCGGGCGCCAAGTACCGTGGCGACTTCGAGGAGCGCCTCAAGGCCGTGCTCAAGGAAGTCAGCCAGGAAGAAGGCCGCATCATCCTGTTCATCGACGAGATCCACACCATGGTCGGGGCCGGCAAGGCCGACGGCGCCATGGACGCGGGCAATATGCTCAAGCCAGCGCTGGCGCGCGGCGAGCTGCATTGCATAGGCGCGACCACGCTCGATGAATACCGCAAGTACATTGAAAAGGACGCGGCCCTGGAGCGGCGCTTCCAGAAGGTGCTGGTCAACGAGCCCAGCGTGGAAGACACCATCGCCATTCTGCGCGGTCTGCAGGTCAAGTACGAAGCTCACCATGGCGTGGACATCACCGACCCGGCCATCGTCGCCGCGGCCGAGCTGAGCCATCGCTACATCACGGACCGCTTCCTGCCCGACAAGGCGATCGACCTGATCGACGAGGCTGCGGCCAAGATCAAGATCGAAATCGACTCCAAGCCCGAAGTGCTGGACAAGCTTGACCGGCGCATGATTCAGCTCAAGATCGAGCGCGAAGCCATGAAGAAGGAAAAGGACGAGGCTTCGCAAAAGCGCCTGTCCCTGATCGAGGAAGAGCTCGAGAAGCAGGAGCGCGAGTACGCTGATCTGGAAGACATCTGGAAAAGCGAAAAAGCCAGCGCCCAGGGTTCGGAGCAGATCCGCAAGGATGTCGACCAGATCCGCATGCAGATCGAGGAGTTCAAGCGCCAGGGCGATTTCAACAAGGTGGCCGAGCTGCAATACGGCAAGCTGCCCGCGCTGGAAAAGCAACTCAAGGAAGTGCAGGCCAACGAAGCCGGCGGTGCCGGCGGCGCGCCTGTGCACCGGCTGCTGCGCACCCAGGTGGGTGCCGAGGAAATCGCCGAAGTGGTCAGCCGTGCCACGGGTATTCCCGTGGCCAAGATGATGCAGGGCGAGAAAGACAAGCTGCTGAAGATGGAAGACAAGCTGCACGAGCGCGTGGTCGGCCAGGAAGAGGCGATCGCGGCGGTGGCCAATGCCATCCGGCGCTCGCGTTCGGGCCTGTCCGATCCCAACCGCCCCACTGGCTCCTTCCTGTTCCTGGGCCCTACGGGTGTGGGCAAGACCGAGCTGTGCAAGGCGCTGGCGGGCTTCCTGTTCGACAGCGAAGACCATATGGTGCGCATCGACATGAGCGAGTTCATGGAGAAGCACTCGGTGGCGCGGCTGATCGGCGCACCCCCAGGCTATGTGGGCTACGAGGAGGGCGGCTACCTGACGGAAGCCGTGCGCCGCAAGCCCTACAGCGTGCTGCTGCTCGACGAGGTGGAGAAAGCCCATCCCGACGTGTTCAATGTGCTGCTGCAAGTGCTCGACGACGGTCGCCTCACGGACGGCCAGGGGCGCACGGTGGACTTCAAGAACACCGTCATCGTCATGACCAGCAACATCGGCTCGCACCTGATCCAGGCCATGGTGGGTGAAGACTCGGCGGACATCAAGGAAGCGGTGTGGGGGGAACTTAAAACCCATTTCCGACCCGAATTCCTGAACCGCATCGACGAAACCGTGGTGTTCCATGCGCTGGATGCGAAAAACATCGCATCGATTGCACGGATACAGCTCAAGCTGCTCGAGCAGCGGCTGGCGAAGATGGACCTTGCGCTGGATATTTCCAGCCAGGCCGTGGACGAGCTGGCCAAGGTTGGCTTCGATCCGGTGTTTGGTGCACGTCCGCTCAAGAGAGCGATCCAGCAACGCATCGAGAACCCCTTGTCGCGCTTGCTGCTGGAAGGGCGCTTCCCGCCCAAGAGCACGATTGCGGTGACGGTGGATCCGGTGCTGGAGCCGGGCGTGTTTCAATTTACGTTGGTTGACCAGGGGTAAAGCCCCTGGCCAGCGAGAAAGGCCAAGCTTTGAATGATTTTGTGACTCTGGTGGTTCGCTGGTCGGTACGCATTTTTCTGCTGATCGCCGCGACCGTGTTCTTTCTGAGTCTGCTGGCCGCCGCCAGCGTGCTGGCCTTGGCCTGGGGCGTGCGCTCCCTGTGGGCCAGGCTCACCGGTCGCCCGGTGACCCCCTGGACCATGGGCCTGAGCCCCGCGGCGGCCTGGAGCTCGGTCTACCGTTCTCGCACCGTCTGGACGGCCCCGGGCGGGTCAGCCCCGGGCGGGTCAGCCCCGGGCGGGCCAGCCCCGGGCGGGTCAGCTGCCGCTGCGGAGACTGAAGCTGGCGCTGCCGGTTTCAGCCGCCGCGGCGGCATTTTGCGTGGCAGCGACGACGTAGTCGATGTTCAGCCACGTGAAATTAGGGACACCCCCTGAGCCGCTTCGCGGCATGGGCCGCCCCGGCTCCCCCCTCTCAACCTTCGGTGGAGGGGGGCGGCAGCCTCGGTGCGGGG
>JAMNYN010000096.1 GCA_023622805.1 Pseudomonadota bacterium
GGGCGGCGCGGACCATGGCCGCCGTGGTGCCGCGGGCTTCGGCCATGGCCAGCGCCATCGAATCATCGGCGCCCATTCCCAAGGAGATGCCCGTGCGCAGTGAGCCCTATCGCCGCGCCGTTGCCAGCCTGCCGTGCCTGTCCTGTGGCATTCCGGGCATCAGCCAATGCGCGCATGCCAATACGGGCAAGGGCATGGGCACCAAGGCCTGCGATTTGCGCAGCTTCCCCCTCTGCGCCTGCCAGCCCGGCCGCCAGGGTTGCCATGCGCGCTTCGACCAAGGCGCCCTGTTTCCGAAGCTGACGCGCCAGGCAATTGAAGAAGCATGGATTGCTGATACCCAGCGCCGCATATTGGCGATGGGACTCTGGCCGCATGCCAAAGCACCTGCCCCTGCGGCAGGAATGAACCAATCGTGAGGATGTCGATGAACAAAGAACCAAGCACCAAGACAAGCCGGCAACTCATTTGGGACGCCATTGTTGAAATGGACAGCCTGCAGCAGGCCATCTCGCGCCAGCGGCTGGTGGAGGTCACAGGCCTCCCATTTCACATCGTTGACGACCATGTGAGCCGGATGATCGAGGTGGATGGCACCTTGCGGCGAGTGGTGGACGGCGTGTTTGAAATGGTCAAGGGCTATACCGCCCCCAGGCCTGTGTTGTTTACCGACCTGGATGACGGCATGACGCTGATCGAAGTGGGGGAGCAGCAATTGAGGGTCTGGCCGCGTGAGTTGCGCATCATTGGCTTGCGCACCAGCGGCAACGCCCAGCAGTTCAGTTTCTTGCAGTTGCAGCACGATATGGGCCTGATGGGTCAAGACCTGCACATGCAGCATGCTGCAGAGCGCCGCGAAGCCGCCGCCAGGCTCAAGCAGTTGGAGGATGCGAATGCCGAGCTGCATAAGCTATTGACCGAGCGATCAGCGCAAGGGGCGCTTATCTGAACAAGGCCGCGACAAGCGGCTTTTTCTTTGGGCGCATCTGGTACGCAGTTCGCATCACCCCCCTAGGGATTGGCCGCTGGCAGGGGCTTGGCCAGACTCGCTCCCTATGTCCCAGCAGGTGCCCCCCGAATCCCTCCAACCCACCAAGCAAGCGGTGGATTGGGAACGCATTGAAGTTGATTACCGTGCCGGAATCAAGAGCCTGCGCGAGCTTGCCGGTGAGCATGGGCTAACTGATGGCGCTATTCGCAAGCGCGCAAAGCGGGATGGCTGGGTGCGTGACCTGTCCGAAAAGATCCAGCAGCGCTCCGAAGAATTGGTACGCACGCAGCTGGTACGCACAGAGGTACGCGCTGAGCAGCGGGCCACAGAGCGCCAGGTCATCGAGGCCAATGCAGAGGCTGTGGCCACGGTCAAGATGGCCCACCGCACCGATATTGACCGGGCTCGCCGCATCCTGAACGGCCTGCTCGACGAGATGGAGAACATGGTGGGCGGGGAAACCGTTCACCTGTTGGTGGAGCTTGGCGAGCTGCTGCGACAGCCCGACGAGCAAGGACGGGACAAGCTCAACGACCTGTACCAGGCCATCGTCAGCCTGCCGGGCCGCTCCAAGGCTATGAAGGACCTCACCGCATCCCTGCAGGTGCTGGTGGGCATGGAGCGCACCGCCTATGGCATGGATGAGAAGCAGGGCGGCGTGCAGGCAGGCGGCGTGACCAAGGACATGACCGACGCAGAGCGGGCCGTGCGCCTGGCCAACCTGCTCAAGGGTAATCCGGGCGCGGCGTTGGCGCTGTCGTCTGTGCTGGGGAGCGCGGCTTGAAGCGGGCTCCGCTGAGCACGGCCGACCTCATCAAGGTCATCAAGCACCTGGATGGAGAGCAGCGCCAGCAGCTGGATGCCTTGCTGCTCTCCGGCGGGGCTCCCATCTGGGTGCCGCAGCCCGGGCCGCAGACCGTTGCCTTTGAATCCGAGGCCGACATCGTCTTTTACGGCGGCGCGGCCGGCGGGGGCAAAACCGACCTGCTGCTGGGCATGTGCCTCACCACGCAAAAGCACAGCATCATCTTTCGGCGCCAGTCCGTGCAGCTGACGGGCATCGAGGAGCGCATGAGCAGCATCCTCGGCTCGCGCACCGGCTACAACAGCCAGGATGGCGTGTGGCGCCTGCCCGGCGGGCGAGTGATGGAGCTGGGCAGCGTCAAGGATGTGGGCGATTGGATGAAGTACCAAGGCCGCGCCCATGACCTCAAAGCCTTCGACGAAATCACCCACTTCGCAGAGGCGCAGTTTCGCGCGCTCATTGGCTGGCTGCGCTCGGATGACCCGACCGTGCGCCAGCGCGTGGTGTGCGCGGGCAACCCACCGACCGAGCCAGAAGGGGAATGGGTCAAGCGGTTTTGGGCTCCCTGGCTCGACCCCAACCATCCGAACCCGGCCAAGGCGGGGGAGCTGCGTTGGTTCGTGACCAACGAAAAGGGCGAGGACCAGGAGGTGCCGAGCGGCGACCTGGTGCAGGTGGGGCCGGACATGGTGCAGCCCAAGAGCCGCACCTTCATCC
>JAMNYN010000543.1 GCA_023622805.1 Pseudomonadota bacterium
CAGCCTGGTGGTCGAGCCCCAGCAGGTGGTCGACCACCATATCGCGGCGCTGTCGGCACACTGCCGCACGCTGGGCCTGATCGTGCCGCTGGCGACCCAGGTCGAGACTTTCCACCTGGCCCAGCCCGTGGCCTGCGCCGTGCAGACGGTCCATGCCTCGCCCTATGAATCCGATCCCCAGGCAGCCGCCGCGGCGCTGGACGCGGCCGGCCGCCAGCTTGCGGGCTGCGACCTGATCGTCATGCACTGCATGGGATACAGCCAGGCCATGCGCGCGCGCGTGGCCCTGGCCAGCGGCCGCCCCACCCTGCTATCCAACCGCATGGTGGCCGACGCCCTCGCCCAGCTGCTGGCCTGATGCGCTGCAGCCCTGTCCTTTTCACTTTTTGCATTGAGGAAAAACTTCCATGTCTATTCGTCCGTTGATCCACGCCGGTGTCTGTGCTCTGACATTGGGCGCCGCTGCCCTGGGTTCCACCGCCGCCATGGCCCAGTGGAAGCCCGAGCGCCCCGTCAAGCTGATGGTGGGCTTTGCGCCCGGCGGCTCCGCTGACACCCTGGCCCGCCTGATCGCCGAGCCGCTGGGCCAGAAGCTGGGCCAGCCGGTGATCGTGGAGAACGTGCCCGGCGCCGGCGGCAACATCATGGCCCAGCGCCTGTCCACCTCCCCGGCGGACGGCTACACCCTGGGCATGGGCGCAGCCGGCTCCATGTCGGTGGCTTTCCACATGAGCCCCAAGGCCACCAAGTACCGGCCCGAGAGCTTCGCGCCCGTGACCCTGTTGGCCAGCCAGCCCAACGTGGTCATCGTCAACAACAGCATGCCCGCGTCCAACATCCAGGGCCTCAAGAGCTACATCCAGAAGAACCCGCAGGCCAGCTATGGCATCGCCGGCATCGGCATTTCCAACCACCTGATCGCCGAATCCATGCTCAGCCGCCTGGGCGTGAAGATGGAAGCCGTGGCCTACAAGGGCGCCGCGCCCGTGATCACCGACCTGCTGGGCGGCCACATCATGATGACCGTGGACAACATCACCACCGCCGCCGCGCTGGCCAAGGAAGGCAAGGTCAAGGCCCTGGCCGTGACCACCGCCAAGCGCGCGCCCCAGCTGCCCGACGTGCCCACCTTGCAGGAGCAGGGCATCAAGAACTTCGACATGCCCACCTGGCAGGGCCTGTTCGCGCCCGCAGGCCTGCCTGCCGACGTGATGAAGACCTACTTCCAGGCAGTGCAGGAAGTGCTCAACGACCCGGCCACGCGTGAAAAAATGGCGCATCTGGGTTCCGAGCCCGTGGTCGGCGTGTCGTCGGCCGACTTCGTGAAGTACCTGGCCAAGGACCGCCAGCAGTGGGCCGAGACCATCAAGGCTGCAAACATTCAGACGCAGTAAGAAGCACCCCCTGAGACGCTTACGCGTCTTCCCCCTCTCATCCTTCGGTGGAGGGGGGCGCCCGGCCAGGGACGGCAGCCTCGCTGCGGGGTGGCCCTTGCTCGCTGCCCCCTTGCTGGGGCGCGCCAGTTTCAGAGCTCGCGGCCTGCGCATGCACCGAGAGGCCCCTGTGACTGACGCCGCTGTTTGGTCAGCTGCCAGCCCCCGCTTGCGGGGGCTTTTTTTCGGCCTCTGCACGCTGCAGCAATTGCGCGGTCACCGACACGGCGATCACTTCGGGCTCCTTGCCGGTGATGCCGGGCAGGCCGATGAAGTCCAGGTCGCCGCGCTGGCGCTGGCGCTGCAGGCAGGCCGCCACCACTTCCAGGTCTTCGGCATGGCTGAAGCTCATGATCAGCACCTGCGAGTGAGGCGCCAGGTCGGCCACCGCGGCCTCCACGGGCGCCGAGTGCTCGCAGACCACGTCCGGCGCAGCTAGCCACTGCGGCGCAAACACCGCGTCGCGGCTGTCGACCCACAGCAGCCGGCAAGGCAGCGTCGCCAGCAGCCGCACCAGCGCATGGCCCACATGGCCGGCGCCAAACAAGGCCACCTCCATGGGCGGCGCCAAACGGGCACGGCTGCCCTCGGCCAGCGCGCGCAGCGCGGCCTGATCGCCCCGGACCAGCGGCGTGAACCGCAGCCACACCACGCCGCCGCAGCACTGCCCCAGGCTGGGGCCCAGGGCGTAGCGCTGCTCCAGCGCCGGGCTGTCGGCCGTGGCCAGCAGCGCCCGGGCCTGGTCCATGGCCTGGAATTCGAGATGGCCGCCGCCTATCGTGCCCACCAGGGCGTCGGCCGACACCAGCATCCAGGTGCCGACCCCGCGCGGCACCGAGCCCTGGGCCTTGAGCACTTCGACCCAGCAGGCCGGCGCCGCGGCGAGTGTGTCACAGGCTGTTTGCAATGTATTCAAACGAAAAACCCTCCCAGGATCGTCGGTGGTCGCGCATGGTTTTGGCCCGCGAACCGCCGGCCACGCCAGCTTTCAGGATAACCTCGGGACATGCCCGAAAAGCGTTCTTCTTCTTCCTCTTCGTCCGCCAGCGCCAGCCGCCAGCGTCCCT
>JAMNYN010000133.1 GCA_023622805.1 Pseudomonadota bacterium
GTACAGCCAAAGGCCGTGCCCACGCCGCCTTCGATCAGCGTGGCATGGGCGCCCGCGTCGCGCTGCGCACGGATGCGGGCCACTTCGGCCACGACTTCGTCGGGCGTCTTGCGCAGATTCGCCAGGCTGTGGGCATGGCTGGCCGACAGCGGTACCACCAGCAGATCGGCGCCGCATTCGAGCGCGCGCTCCGCACCCTTGAGGTTCGGCACCAGCACCGAAGCGAACAGGCCGGGCAGCGTCTTCGCATGGGCCAGGACTTCGGCCGTGTCGGCCAGCTGCGGCAACAGGCGCGCGGGCACGAAGGAGCCGACTTCGATCTCGCGCTGGCCCGCGGCATAGGCGGCATCAATCCAGGCCGTCTTGTGCGCCGTGGGCAGCAGGCTGGCCAGGCTTTGCAGACCGTCGCGCAGGCCGACTTCGCGAATGATGGCATGGCGCTTGGCCGATGGAGCAAGAGAAGCGGTGGGCAGCATGCCGTCTCCGATTAAGGGAAAGTCATGATTCTAGGAATTCCCAACAGGAACTGATAATCAATTTTGGAACCTCTATCGTTCCCAAACGGAATACCTTAACTTTCCCTTCCCACCATGCACGACCTGGACCTGACGACTTTGCGGCTGTTTGTCGCCGTCTGCGAGCTGCGCAGTATCAGCGCCGTGGCGCAGCGCGAAGCCATGGTCGGCTCGGCCATCAGCAAGCGCCTGGCGCAACTCGAGCAGCGCGTGGGCACGCCGCTGCTGGTGCGCAAGCGCCGCGGCGTGGTGCCCACGGCCGCGGGCGAAACCCTGCTCGAGCACGCGCATGCCCTGCTGGCGCGCAGCGCGCTGATCGCCCGCGACATGGCGGCCTATGCCCAGGGCACACGCGGCCATGTGCGGCTGCTGGTCACGGCCTCGGTGATGGCCGAGTCGCTGGCCGACGATGTGGCGGCATTCCTGCAGGCGCCAGGCAACCAGCAGATCCAGGTCAGCCTGGAAGAGCGCGTAAGCCCCGAAGTGGTGCGCGGCGTGCACGAAGGCAGCGCTTCGGTCGGCATCTGCTGGGACGCAGCCGATCTCAGCGGCCTGCAGACCCAGGCCTACCGAGGCGACCATCTGGGCATTTGCGCGCACGCCAGCCACCCAGTGGCACAGCAAAGCCAGGTCCATTTCGCCGATGTGCTGGATTACGAGTACGTGAGCATGCCCGCGCTCAGCGCCGTGCAGCAACTGCTGACCCGCGCCGCCGCCGTGCAGGGCAAGACGCTCAACCACCGCATGCAGGTCTCGCACTTCGAAGCCGCCTTGCGCGTGGTCCGAGCCAACCTGGCCATCAGCGTGATGCCGGCCGAAGTGGCCCAGCCGTTTGCCCAGGCCTACGGCCTGCGCGTGGTGCCGCTGGCCGACGCCTGGGCCCGCCGCCGCTTTGCCATCTGCTATCGCGCCCAGGAGTCGCTGAGCCCTGCCGCGCACCTGCTGGTGCAGCATTTGCATGCCTGCAGCCAGGCCCACGCAGCCGGCGCAGCGCCTTGACAGCCATCGTGGCTTGCCCGCAACATTTGCCTTGGCTTTTGTGGATTTCCCAACGGATGTGCATGACTGCTATGGATTTTGAGCTACTAAACTTGTAGCAAAATAATTTCCAAGCTATAGTCAATCACGACTTGGCGACGCGCCCGCATCCCGGTGTACGCGCCGCTCAACCCTTCCATCGCGCCAGGAGAAGCGTCCATGAGCTCCAAGGAAAATGCCGCCATCAACCAGCTGTTCGAACGGCTCGAATGCCGCTACGCACTGCGGGTGTTGTGGGCGCTTCGGGATGGACATCCCCAGACCTTTCGCCTGCTGCAGGACAGCGTGGGTGGCATTACGCCCAACACGCTCAACACCCGCATCAAGGAGTTGCGCGAATGCGGTCTGCTGGAGCATGGCAGCGACGGCTACATCGTGACCTTGTCGGGCCACGATCTGCTCAAGCGTTTGAGCGATGTACAGGCCTTTGCGAACCGCTGGGTTGCGGCACGCGCCAAGAAGGAAAGCGCCTGACGGACGGGTCGTCCGCAGGTACAGTGTCCGCTTCGGGCATTTTTCACAGACACATTTCAAGGATTTCTCATGGCTTTCACCACCACCGCATCCGGCCTGCAATTTGAAGACACCGTTGTGGGCGAGGGCGCTGAAGCCACGCGCGGCGGCAACGTCACCGTGCATTACACCGGCTGGCTCTACAACGAAGGCGTTCAAGGCGCCAAGTTCGACTCCAGCAAGGACCGCCAGGACCCCTTCGTTTTCGCCCTCGGCGCCGGCATGGTGATCAAGGGTTGGGATGAAGGCGTGCAGGGCATGAAGGTCGGCGGCGCACGCACGCTGATCATCCCCGCAGCCCTGGGCTACGGCGCCCGCGGCGCCGGCGGCGTGATTCCCCCGAACGCCACGCTGAAGTTCGACGTGGAACTCCTGGCAGTCTAAGGCTCCCTCGGAAATGAAAAAAGCGGCCTAGGCCGCTTTTTTTTATTC
>JAMNYN010000016.1 GCA_023622805.1 Pseudomonadota bacterium
GACCTGACACACAACATCCAGCATGTGCTGTATGCGCGCAATGTCAGCGAGATGCAGATTCCCGAAGGGCTGTCCGTGCCCTGGGGGGATACGCTGTGCAAGCGCGCCCTGGATGAGCAACAGTCGTTCGCCAACGATGTGGACCTGCGCTGGGACGATTCCGACGCGGCACGCGCCTTGCAGATCCAGACCTATCTGAGCACGCCGGTGCGCCTGACCGATGGCGCCTTGTACGGCACCTTGTGCGCTGCCAGTGCCGAGCGGCACACGCTGCCGGAACGGGCCCGGCATATCCTGTCGCTGTTCGCCACCTTGATCGCTCAGCACGTCGAGCGCGAGCAGTTGCTGGAGAACCTGATCGAGGTCAACACCCGGCTGGCCAGCTATGCCACCACGGATTCTCTGACGGGGCTGGCCAACCGCCGTGCACTGCTGCCAGCCCTGACGCGCTTGCTGGAGCAGGGGGAGCGGCGCGGGAGTTCGGTGCTGGTGGCGTTTGTCGATCTGGATGGCTTCAAGGCCATCAACGACCGCCATGGCCATGATGTGGGCGACCAGTTTCTCATCGCCCTGGCCGCGCGTCTGTGCGGTCTGCTGCGCGCCGAGGACCTGGCGGCCCGCCTGGGCGGGGATGAGTTTGTGGTCATCGCCTTGGGGCCGGACCGGCTCGACCTGCTGCCCGAGGCCCAGCAGGCCTTCCAGCAGCGGATCTACCAGGCGACGCAAGGCGATTACCAGCTGGGCTCGCTGCTGTTGCACTACCCGGGTGCCAGCGTGGGCGCGCTGGGCGTGGCTCCGGGCACCCACAGTGCCGCGCAGGCGCTGCAAGCCGCGGATGCCGCCATGTACCGGATCAAGCAGGCCCGCAGGGAACACCATCGGCGACAGTAGCCGATCCTTCTACTGAGTTGCTGCGCTGGGCCGAAAAATCCCTTGTGCGATGATTGAGGGTTATGCTGTAACAAGCTGTATTTGCGGGCCATCGTCGTGCCCGCAAGTCATACCGATAAAAAGCGATTGCCAGGAGCTCAGTGCATGCGTGTCAACTTGCCCGTCACCCACAAAAACCATGATTTTCCTGACGGTGAGCTATTGGTCTCCACGACCAATACCAAGGGCGAAATCACCCATTGCAACCCGGCGTTCGCGCGCGTCAGTGGTTATTCCTATGACGAATTGATGGGCCAGCCGCACAACCTGGTGCGCCATCCCGATATGCCCGAGGCGGCCTTCAAGGACATGTGGCGCACCATCGCCCATGGCTACCCCTGGACGGGCCTGGTCAAGAACCGGCGCAAGAATGGCGACCATTACTGGGTTTGCGCCAACGTCACGCCCATCATGGAAAACGGCAAGCCGCGCGGCTATATGTCGGTGCGCACCAAGCCGGGCGCGGCCGCCGTGCAGGAAGCCGAAGCCCTTTACGCGCGCATGCGCGCCGAAGCCGCATCCGGCCAGGCCACGCTGCGTCTGCGTGGCGGTGAAGTGCGCCACGTAGGCTGGCGGGGTCTGGGCCATCTGGGGCAGGAACTGGGGTTGACGGCCAGGCTGGCGCTGATGCTGGTGGTGGTGGCCATGCTGGCCTTGCTGCCCGATGTGCTGGGCTGGACGGGGCCGCTGGCCTGGGGGACGCGTGCGGCGGTGCTGGCGCTGGGCATAGGCTGGGTGGTGTGGCGCTTTCATGCGCGTTGCGCGGCCGGGCTCGAGGCCGCCGGGCGCTTTGCTTCCGATCTCGCGGGCTGCAACCTCACGACCGCGCCGGACGACCGCTACGCGGGAGCCATGGGCACCATGCTGCGCCGCATGCAGCAAATCCAGATCAATCTGCGCGCCGTGCTGGGCGATGTCTTGCGCGATGTCGAAGGCTTTGCCCAGACCTCGCAGGAAATCGCCCAGGGCAGTGCCGACCTCGCCGGACGCACCGAATCGCAGGCCACGAGCTTGCAGCAGACCGCGGCGTCGATGGAGGAGCTGTCGGGCACGGTGAGCCAGACGGCGGACACCGCCCAGCGCATGGCTGGCGAGAGCGAGCAAAGCACCCAGGTGGCCAGTCGCAGCGGCGCGGCCATCCAGGAAGTGGGCGCGGCCATGGAACGCATCCGTGGCTCGTCCACGCGCATGCGCGAAATCATTGGCGTGATCGAGAGTATTGCGTTCCAGACCAATCTGCTGGCGCTGAACGCGGCCGTGGAAGCCGCGCGCGCGGGCGAGCAGGGCCGCGGCTTTGCCGTGGTGGCGGGCGAAGTGCGCGCCCTGGCGCAGCGCAGCGCGGCCTCGGCCAAGGAAATCGGCATGCTGATCAACAGCACCGTGGACGGCATCAATGACGGCAATGCGCGCATGGCCCAGGCCGGCGACACCATCCAGGGCATGGTCACGGCCGTGGACCGTGTGGGCAGCCTGGTGCACCAGATCAGCATTGCCACGCGCGAGCAGTCGCTGGGCATCAGCCAGGTCAATGAGGCCGTGGCCCAGCTCGATGC
>JAMNYN010000205.1 GCA_023622805.1 Pseudomonadota bacterium
CTGCCCGCAAACGCGGGCACGCTGGGCTGCCCGCCGGGACAGACCAGAATGTGGCGTGCAGTGAAGTGCTCCACGCCCGCGGCCGTGCGCACCTGGACGGTGTTCGCATCCTGCAGCGTCGCCCAGCCGGCAAGGACTTGCACGCCGGCGCTTGCCAGCAGGTTGGCGTAAACGCCGTTGAGCCGGCTGATCTCGGCGGCGCGGTTGGCTTTCAACACGGCCCAGTCGAAGCGCACTTCGCCCGTGTGCCAGCCGAAGCCCTGGGCGTCGCGAAAGTCGTCTGCGAAATGGGCGGCGTAGCTGTAGAGCTTTTTCGGGATGCAGCCGACGTTGACACAGGTGCCGCCCAGCGCGCCCGCTTCTGCCAGCACCACGCGCGCGCCTTTTTGCGCGGCCATGCGCGCCGCGCGCACGCCGGCGCTGCCGCCGCCGATGACAAACAGGTCGCAATGCAGATTCGACATGGAAATTCCTTTTTGATGCGGGTAGTGCTCGCTACAGAACAAGCCCCTGGGCAGGCATTGTCCGTGATGGCAATCAGTGGGGTGGTTTTTAGCGGCTAAAAAATGCAGGGCCAGTGCCGCCCCAGCGGAACGCTGACCGGATCGTCGATGCTGCGGCAGGGCAGCGCGTACCCCTGCGCCAGGCGTTGGGCGGTGACGCGGTCGACCGGCCGTGCCTGCGGGTTTCCCGCGCTGTGGACAATGGCGGGCCGTGATCTGGCGGTGTGGATGGAAATTGGCATGCGACTTTTGCTGGCGGAAGACGAATCGGCCCTGGCCGACTGGCTGGTGCGCACCCTGGCCCAAAGCGGCTTTCAGGTGGACTGGGTGGCCGACGGCCGGCTGGTGCGCCGCGCCTTGCGCGGCACACACTATGACGCCCTGATTCTCGACCTGGGCCTGCCGGGCCTCGCCGGGGAGGAGGTGTTGCTGAGCCTGCGCCAGGAGGAGGATCCCGTGCCCATTCTGATCCTCACCGCACGCGACACGCTGGCCGAGCGGGTGGCCACGCTCAGGGCCGGCGCCGATGACTTCCTGGCCAAGCCGTTCGAAGTCGAGGAGCTAGAAGCACGCCTGCTGGCCTTGATCCGCCGCTCCAGGGGACGCGAAATCACCAAGTTCAGCTGCGGCCAGCTGGTGTACGACGCCGGCACCAAGCGTTTCGAGCTGGGCCAGGCCTTGTTCAGCCTGACGGCGCGCGAGCATGCGCTGCTCAAGACGCTGATCCAGGCGGGCGGCGAGCCCTTGACCAAGCGCGATCTGCTGGAGCGGGTGTTCACCGGCGACAGCGAAGTGCAGGCCGAAGCCGTGGAAGTGCTGATCCACCGGCTGCGCAAGCGGCTGATGCACACCGGCACGCAGATTTCCACCTTGCGGGGGCTGGGCTACGTGCTCGAGGTGGCGCCGTGATGGACGCCTTGCACCGGGTCAGCCTGCGCCGGATGCTGATCGCGGTGCTGCTGGCCGGCGTGATGGTGGGCAGCCTGGTGCAGGTCTGGCTCACCTGGCATACGGCGCGCCAGGCCGTCAACGCGGCCTTCGACCGCTCGCTGCTCGGCGCCATCAAGGCGATCGATGCCAACATTTCCACCGAAAGCGGCGGCCTGGCGGTGGAGCTTCCCTACGTGCTGTTCGAGTTCTTCGAGCTCACGGCCAGCGGCCAGGTCTATTACCGGGTGGCCACCCAGGACGGCCTGGTCGAGATCGGCAACCCCGATCTGCCCTTGCCGGACCAGCCGCTGCGAGAGCGCCAGCCGTATTTCGACACCGTCGAGTACGCGGGCTCCCAGGTGCGCATAGGCTCCTACCTGCGCTCCCTGCCGCAGCCCATAGGCGACAGCAGCGACACGCGCCTGATCATCCAGGTCGCCGAGCCCTTTGCTTCACGCGACCAGTTCAGCCGGCGCTTCATCTGGGGCGCGGTGGCGCGCGACGTGCTGCTGGCCGCGCTGGCGGCGGCGGCGGCGGCGGCGGCCGTGGCCTGGACGCTGCGGCCTTTGCGCCAGCTGCGCCAGGAGGTGGCCGCGCGCGCGCCCGACGACCTCTCGCCCATGGACACCAGCCGCGTGCCCAAGGATGTGCTGCCCCTGGTCGAGGCCATGAACCAGCATATTTTTCGCCACCGCGAGCTGCTGGACAGCCAGCGCCGCTTTGTCGACGATGCCTCGCACCAGCTGCGCACGCCCTTGAGCACGTTGCTGACCCAGCTGTCGTTCGCCCAGCGAGCCACCGATCTGCCCACCGTGCAGACCTCCCTGGGCGCGCTGCGCGAGCAGCTCAAGCACACCATCCACCAGACCAACCAGATGCTGGCCCTGGCCCGCGCCGACACCTGCGACCTCACCACGCAGCAGGTCGACCTGGCCGAGCTGGCGCGCGCCGTGACCAAGCGCTTCTGGCCCCAGGCCCGCAGTCAGCACATCGACCTGGGCCTGGAAACGCCGCCCCAGCCGCTGTGGTTGCCGGTCCAGCGCGCGCTG
>JAMNYN010000545.1 GCA_023622805.1 Pseudomonadota bacterium
CATCAAGGACTGAGCCTGCCCGGGCATTCCCGCGCCCGGCTGAATGCAACAAAAAGTGACAACTGCTGATTGAAGTAAAAATGTGCCGTTCAGCGGCTAGGATTGGGGATTGCTTGCCTCGGATTTCCCTGATCTGAACACCATGAATTCACCCCGCAGCACGGCCTCTCTTCAAGGCGATGCCCTTCACGCGTTTCTAGACCAGGCCCACGACCTGCTCAACGACGACCAGGACGACACGGACTCCTCCATCAGCCGCGAAGACCGCATGGCGGCCGTCATCGAGCTGATGGAGCAGCAGACATTTGCCCCCGCCAATGTCACCGATCTCGAGCGCCTGCACGATTTCTGGCTGTTTCTGGACCGCCCTGGAACGGCCAACGACTTGTTGCAGACCCATCGCCAAGCCGCACTGCAAGCCGGTGACCGCCACCCCGACGACGCACGGGCGCGCCTTGCGCTCAGCGACATCCAAAGCCGCCTCGCGTTTGACAGGCCATCGGCCATTCCCTTGCTGCTGCCCGCGGCACGGGACATTGCCAGCCTGCCCGAGGACATCGACGCCACGCGCTACTGGAATGGCTGGGAATGGATGGCCAACCAGGCCCAGGCCTGGGAAATTGCCGAAACCGGCGTGGACCTGCGCCGGGCTCGGGAGCGCCACTCCGACGAAGACAATGCTGCCTGCGGCGATGCCATGGCCCTGGTGCGCAAGGCCGAGCTGGCGCACCAGCGCGGCGATGCCGGCGCGGCGGCCCGCCATGTACAAGCCGCCATCGATACGCTGCACGATGCCGGGCCGGAACAGGACGTGGATTTCGACCAATGGATGGACCTGGCGGACCGCGCCCTGCCCGTGGCCACCGCCAGCCTGCCCGCGCTGCTCATGGCCTGCGAGCGTCAGTTGGCGCGCACGGAAAACCCGCCGCCCTCGCCAGCCGTCCAAGCCCACCGCCAAGTCAGGATCATGCGCCTGCAAGCCCATGCCTGTGCTCTGTGCGGTCAGCTGGAGGCTGCCTTGCAGCTAGCGCCCCAGGGGCGTGTGGGCCTCACGGATGACGAAGGCGACCCGTTTTCCGCGCTGGTGATGCAGTGGCTGGTGCAGGCGGATCGCCTGCCCGAGGCCGCGGCCCTGGCGCTGGAGAGCGTGCTCCACGCCCGCCCGGTCTCGTCGGCCAAGGGCTACCACCTGGCTCGCGAGCGCTTCGGCAATGACGCCCAGCACGCCGTCACCTGGGCCTTGATCCTGGCCATGGCCCAGACCGATCCCGACATGCGCCAGTTGCTCGCACAGGAAAGCCGGCCGGACCAGCCCGCCGACTTCTACCTGGATTTTGTCCGCGCAATCGCTCCGCAACACCCTGTGCTGGCCCTCATCCTGGGCATGCGCCATGCCGCCAAGCGCCAGATGGACCAGGCCCTGCCCTTGCTGGAGCAATCCGTGGGCCTGCATCCCCATATGGCCGACGGCGAAAAGCTGGCCGCCCTGTGGGCCGCGCGCTTTGCGGCGCTGCCACTCGAGGAAGCCCTGGCCCGCCCCTTTGCCATGGCCCATGGCGCTCACTGGTGCTATGCGGTGGGGGTGGTGCTGGACGACGAGGATGATCTGGCGCCCCTGATGGGCGGCAAGAAAAACATGCCTTCCGCCGAAGCACGCGCCCCGCTGGTGCTGCGCTACTACGAAGAAGGCCTGGCGCGCTTCGAGCAATTCTGGGCCACGGGCCAGGGCGCGTTCAAGGATGCCGACCTGCATGTCTACTCCATGTTGTGCAACAACCTGGCCATCAAGTACCGCTTTCTGAACCGCTACGACGAGGCCGTCGCGCTGCACCACAAGGGACTGGCCAGCAGCCCGTTTGGCGAACACCTGAACGGCCTGATGTGGAGCGCCATCGGCAAGGACGATGACGACGCCACGGTGGCCGCGGCCGAGCGCCTGTGGCATTTCGCGCAAGACCACACCTACAGCCGCCATGAGCCCACGCGCTACTTCTCCACCGTTGCCCTGTCGCTCTTCAAGCTCAACCGGGACGACGAGATCAGCATCTGGCTGGAGCGCCTGGATCAATGGTTCGAGGATCTGGATGCCGCCGATCAGCGGTCCGAGCGCCGCGACTATCTGGCCTCGCTGATGTCCATGCTGGATTTTTTCTCGAGCACTCACCCGGAGCTGGTGCTGCCGCGTCTGCGCGCCCATCAGGACGAAGTGCGCGCGCTCAAGGAAAGCTATCCCTTGCGCCGTCTGGGCTGCGCACTGGAAGCCTATCCCGAGCTGCTGGAAGAGTCCGTGGCCATGCACAAGGAATCCGCCAGCTACCTGGGCAAGAACGACGACGACGATGAACGCAATATGTCGCGTACCGGCATAGCGCGCGCCGAGCGCAAGCTGGCCGAGCGCGATCAGCCGGACCAGGCCGACGACCGCCGCAAGCCATGGTGGAAATTCTGGTGACCCCGCCGGCCCCTGCGACGGCATCCGCC
>JAMNYN010000289.1 GCA_023622805.1 Pseudomonadota bacterium
GGCGCTGGCCCAGGAGGCCGGCGTGCCGCCTGGCGTGCTCAACATCGTCACCGCGTCGCGCGAACGCACGCCCGAAGTCGTCGACGCCTGGCTGGACGACGCACGCGTGCGCAAGATCACCTTCACCGGCTCTACGCCCGTTGGCAAGCACCTGGCGCGCCGCTCGGCCGACACGCTGAAAAAACTGTCACTGGAACTCGGCGGCAATGCCCCCTTCATCGTGTTCGAGGATGCAGACCTTGAAGCCGCGGTCGAAGGCCTGATGGCGGCCAAGTTCCGCAACGGCGGCCAGACCTGCGTCTGCCCCAACCGCGTGTTCGTGCATGCAGCCGTGCACGACCGTTTTGCCGCCCTGCTGGTGGCCCGCGTCGCCGCGCTGCAGGTCGGCCCGGCCAGCGATCCGGCCTCGCAGATCGGCCCCATGATCAATGCGCGCGCCATCGAGAAGATCGAGCGCCATGTGCAGGATGCCGTGGCGCGCGGCGCCGTGGTGCTCACCGGCGGCACGCGCCTGCCCGCGCTGGGCGCCAACTACTTTGCGCCCACGGTGCTGACCGGCGCCGATGCGACCATGGCCTGCGCGCTCGAAGAGACTTTCGGCCCGGTCGCGCCGCTGACGCGCTTCTCGGACGAGGCCGAAGTCATCGCCCAGGCCAACGACACCCCGTTCGGCCTGGCCGCCTACTTCTACTCGCGCGACGTGCGCCGCATCTGGCGCCTGGCCGATGCGCTGGAAGCCGGCATTGTCGGCATCAACGAAGGCGCGCTGGCCGCGGAAGCCGCGCCCTTTGGCGGCGTGAAGGACTCGGGCTACGGCCGCGAAGGCTCGGTGCACGGGCTGGACGACTACCTGCATACCAAGTACGTATGCCAAGGCCAGCTGGATTGACTCCCCCTGAGCGCCTTCGGCGCGGCGCCCCTGAGCTGGGGCGCGCCAGTTTCATGCGTTGCCTGTACGCCTCACCCATAGGAAAACATCCCATGCCTTCTCACAACTCTTTCAAGGCCGCACTGGCCGCCAAGCAACCGCAGGTCGGCCTCTGGCTCTCCATGGCCGATGCCTACATGGCCGAAGTCAGCGCCAGCACGGGCTTCGACTGGCTGCTGATCGACGGCGAGCACGCGCCCAACGACTTGCACTCCACGCTGGCCGCACTGCAGGCCGTCGCACCCCACAAGGCCCAGCCCGTGGTGCGGGCGGTGCAAGGCGACACGGCGCTGATCAAGCAATTGCTCGACATCGGCGCCAAGACCTTGCTCGTGCCCATGGTCGATACGGCCGATCAGGCGCGCCAGCTGGTATCGGCCACGCGCTACCCGCCGCAGGGCATCCGCGGCGTGGGCAGCGCGGTGGCGCGCGCCTCGCAATGGAGCGCGCGCAGCGACTATCTCGATGTCGCCGATGACGAAGTCTGCCTGCTGGTGCAGGTGGAGACCGTGACGGCGCTGGCCCATCTCGAGGAAATCTGCGCGGTCGATGGCGTGCACGGCGTCTTCATCGGCCCGGCCGATCTCGCCGCGTCCATGGGCTTTCGCGGGCGGCCCGGCCACCCCGAAGTGCAGGCCGCCATCGAAGCCGCGATGCGCACCATCGTCGCGTCCGGCAAAGCCGCCGGTACACTCACTTCGGACCGTGCACTGGCCCGGCGCTACCTCGAACTCGGCTGCACTTTCGTCGCGGTCGGCGTCGATGTGCTGCTCTACGCCAATGCCGCACGCCAACTGGCGGCCGACTTCCTGGGCACGCCGACCACCACCCCTATTTCTGCCGAGGTACGCGGAGCCTACTGAACATGAACGAAGTTACCAAGATCTCCCCCACGCTGTTGCTCGAAGGCCTGCGCGCCATCGTTGGCGAGAAAGCCTGCATTGAAGTCGCCAGCGACATGCAGCCCTTCACCACCGACTACCGCAAGCTCTACCACGGCAAGGCGCTGGCCGTCGTGCTGCCGGCCTCCACCGAGCAGGTCAGCGCCGTGCTGGCCCTGTGCTTTGCGCACAACGTGCCCGTCGTGCCCCAGGGCGGCAACACTTCGCTGATGGGCGGGGCCGTGCCCGACGCCGCCGGCGACGCCGTGGTGCTCAATCTGCGCCGCATGAACCAGGTGCAGGAAATCGACGTCATCAACGACACCATGACGCTGCAGGCCGGCGTGACGCTGCAGGCCGCACGCGCCGCGGCCGAAGAAGCCGGGCGCCTGTTCCCGCTGCGCATTGGCTCGGAAGGCTCGTGCCAGATCGGCGGCAATCTCTCGACCAATGCCGGCGGCACGGCCGTGCTGCGCTACGGCAATATGCGCGACCTGACGCTGGGCATCGAGGCCGTGCTGCCCGACGGCCGCATCTACTCCTCGCTGCGCGGCCTGCGCAAGGACAACACCGGCTACGACCTCAAGCAGTTGTTCATTGGCTCGGAAGGCACGCTGGGCATCATCACCGCCGCCGTACTCAAGCTGATGCCGCTGCCCAGCGCC
>JAMNYN010000733.1 GCA_023622805.1 Pseudomonadota bacterium
GTCAACAGTGGGCGTTGATTACAGCCGCAATTATTCTACAAATAAGTTTGACAATAACAAACTTGTACCTAGAATTAACAAACAAGTTTGCAATCAACTAATTTCAAAACCGCTGGAAACTTCTATGAGTACCGTCAAGAAATTCGCCTCCCAAGCCGACCTGGAAGAGAAAAAGATCACTTTCAGCCAGATCTCCGAGCACGCCTGGGCCTATACCGCGGAAGGCGATCCCAACACCGGCATCGTCATCGGCGACGACGCTGTGCTGGTGGCCGACACCCAGGCCACTCCGGCGATGGCGGCCGACGTGGTGCGCCGCATCCGTGAAGTGACCGACAAGCCCATCAAGTACGTCGTGCTGACCCACTACCACGCGGTGCGCGTGCTGGGCGCGGCGGCCTACCAGCCCGAGCAGATCCTGGCGAGCCAGGACACCTACGATCTCATCGTCGAGCGCGGCGAGCAGGACAAGGCCAGCGAGATCGGCCGCTTTCCGCGCTTGTTCCAGAACGTCGAGACCGTGCCCCCCGGCATGACCTGGCCGACGATGACCTTCACCGGCAAGATGACGCTATGGCTGGGCAAGCTCGAAGTGCAGCTGCTGCAGCTCGGCCGCGGCCACACCAAGGGCGACACCGTCGTGTGGCTGCCGCAGGAGCGCACGCTGCTGTCCGGCGACCTGGTCGAATTCGACGCCACGCCTTACGCCGGCGATGCCTACTTCAAGGACTGGCCGCAGACGCTGGACAACCTCGCCGCGCTCCAACCCGCCGCGCTGGTCCCGGGACGCGGCGCAGCGCTGACCACGCCCGAGCAGGTGGCCCAGGGCCTGGCCGGCACGCGCAGCTTCATCGCCGATGTCTACGCCAGCGTGCAAGAAGGCGTGAAAGCCGGCAAGGACTTGAACGCCGTCTACAAGGACACCTACGCCCGGCTCCAACCCAAGTACGGCCAGTGGGTCATCTTCGACCATTGCATGCCGTTCGACGTGACGCGCTGCTACGACGAGGTGACCCAGTACCCCGACCCGCGCATCTGGACCGCAGAGCGCGACACGCAGATGTGGCAGGCCCTGGAAGGCTGACCCCCACCGCCTCAAGAGGAGACAAGAATGAAATTAAAAGAACTTCAAATCCTTGGAGCGGGCGAGGTGAACTACCAGAAGCTGGCGTTCGACTACGAGCGCCACGCCGACCAGAACAGCGCTCAGCCGGTGCGCCATCCGGTGGTGGTGGTGGGCGCCGGCCCGGTGGGGCTGGCCCTGGCCATCGACCTGGCGCAGCAAGGTGTGCCTGTACTGCTGCTGGACAACGACTGCACGCTGTCCACGGGTTCGCGCGCCATCTGCTTTGCCAAGCGCACGCTGGAGGTGTTCGACCGCCTGGGCTGTGGGGCACGCATGGTGGACAAGGGCGTGTCGTGGAACACGGGCCGGGTGTTTTTCAAGAACGAGGAGATCTACAGCTTCAACCTGCTGCCCGAGCCCGACCATGAGCGGCCGGCCTTCATCAACCTGCAGCAGTACTACGTCGAAGGCTACCTGGCCGAGCGCGCGGCGCAGTTGCCGCTGATCGATCTGCGCTGGAAAAACAAGCTGATCGGCATCGAGCAGCACGCCGACCACGCGTTGCTGACGGTGCAAACGCCCGACGGCGACTACCAGATAGAAGCCGGCTACGTTGCCGCCTGCGACGGTTCGCGCTCGAACGTGCGTCAGCTGATCGGCCAGGAAAGTCGCGGCCGCACTTTTCGCGACCGCTTCCTGATTGCCGACGTCAAAATGAAGCTCGACCGGCCGGCCGAACGCTGGTTCTGGTTTGACCCGGAGTTCCACCCCAACCAGAGCGTGCTGCTGCACATGCAGCCCGACAATGTCTGGCGCATTGATTTCCAGCTCGGCTGGGATGCCGACCCCGAGGAAGAAAAAAAGCCCGAAAACATCATCCCGCGCGTCAAGGCGCTGCTGGGCAACGATGCGCCGTTCGAGCTGGAGTGGGCCAGTGTCTACACCTTCGCCTGCCTGCGCATGGAGCGCTTTCGCCACGGCCGCGTCCTGTTCGCCGGGGATTCGGCCCATGGCGTCTCGCCGTTTGGCGCACGCGGCGCCAACTCGGGAGTGCAGGATGCCGAGAACCTGGCCTGGAAACTCGCTGCCGTGCTGCGCGGCGATGCGCCGGACGAGCTGCTCGACAGCTATGCCAGCGAGCGCGAATATGCCGCCGACGAGAACATTCGCAACTCCACGCGCGCCACCGACTTCATCACGCCCAAGAGCGAGATCAGCCATCTTTTTCGTGATGCGGTCTTGAAGCTGGCCAAGCAGCATGCCTTTGCCCGTGTCCTGGTCAACAGCGGCCGCCTGTCGGTACCCGCCACCTTGCAGGACTCGCCACTGAACACGTCCGACGCGGAGGCATTCGAGGGCGCCATGCTGCCTGGCGCGGTGGCCGCCGATGCGCCGCTGATCCAGGCCG
>JAMNYN010000112.1 GCA_023622805.1 Pseudomonadota bacterium
TGTTGAGCGTGCTCGGGTCGATCGCCTTGTACTTGGCATACAGCCGCTCGTCCGCGCCCAGCCGGGTCCAGAACTCGGTGACTTTGGGCAAGGCCTCGTTGTAGGCCGCACGCAACTCGGGCGTATCGGCCACGCTGTTGAGGTGGCTCACGGCGCCCCAGGCGCTGGCAAACTTCTCGGTGGCCACGTCCAGCACGCTGGCGATGGCTTCCCAGCGCGCGGGGAATTCCGCGGCGGTCACGGTCTCCAGTGCCAGGCTGGCCTGCTCCATGAGTTGATTGATCGCAGGCAGCACATGTTCGGGCTGAATGCGGTCGAACAAGGGCAGGTCGGAGGTGGCTAGAAGTGGATTGCTCATTAGGGCTCAGGTGACGGCGTAACTAAAGATTTCAAGTGAAGAATACCAAACGCAAGCCATGCCCGCGCCGGACCGCCTCAAGCAGTGGAGTCGCAAGTTATACCGTGCGCTCAGCAGCTTCCACGGTGCTCACCAAAAGCATGGTAATTGTCATGGGGCCGACACCGCCAGGCACGGGGGTAATGTAGCCCGCGACTTGCTTGACGCCGTCAAAGTCCACGTCGCCGCAAAGCTTGCCTTCGTCGTTGCGGTTCATGCCCACGCGTCATCGCACCCAGGTCGGCCGTGCCGCTGTGGCAGATGGTCACGGTGGCGTTGGCCTGCAGCAGCATCATGGCCATGGGCTTGCCGACGATGTTCGAGCGACCGATGACCACGGCGTGCTTGCCGCGCAAGTCCTTCATGCCTATGGATTCAAGCATCTTCATGCAGCCGTAGGGCGTGCAGGCCTTGAACCCGACTTCGCCGACCATCAAGGCGCCGGCGCTGGCGATGTGGAAGCCGTCCACATCCTTGAGCGGCGAAATGGCTTCGATGACCTTGTGGTCGTCAATGTGCGCGGGCAGGGGCAGCTGCACCAGGATGCCGTGGATGCTGGGGTCGTTGTTGAGCGCTTCGACACGGGCCAGCAGTTCGGCTTCGGTCAGGATGGCGTCGTAATTTTCCAGCACATAATTCAGGCCGGCCACTTCGCAGGCCTTCACCTTGTTTCGCACAAAGACCTGGCTGGCCGGGTTGTCGCCCACCAGCACCACGGCGAGGCCAGGAGTGACGCCGCGCTCCTTCAGCGCCGCCGCGCGGGTGGCGACTTGCGAGCGCAGTTGGCGGGAGAGGGCGTTGCCGTCGATGAGTTGGGCTGTCATTTTTGAAATCTCAATAAAAAATGCTGCTAGCACCTGTTTCAAGCGCTAGCAGCTGTGAACCTGCAATGATTTTAAAACAGGCTCAGAGGGTCAGGCCGCGACCTTGCCCGTGGGCTGGTTTTGTCCCAGGGCGATCTTGAGCAGATCGGCCACGGTGTTGGCGTTGAGCTTTTCCATGATGTTGGCGCGGTGCGCTTCCACCGTCTTGATGCTGATGCCCAGATCGTCGGCGATCTGCTTGTTCAGGCGACCGGCAACGATGCGTTCGAGCACCTGGGCTTCGCGGCTGGTGAGCTTGGACAGCAGGGCGTCGCGGCTGGCTGCTTGCTGGTGGCCGGCGAAAGCGTCGCGCGCATGGTCGAGCATGCGTTCGACCAGGCCCAGCAGTTCTTCTTCATTGAACGGCTTCTGGATGAAGTCGAGCGCGCCTTTTTTCATCGTGTTCACGGCCATGGGCACGTCGCCGTGGCCGGTGATGAAGACGATGGGCAGGGGCGACTTGCGCTCGATCAAGCGGTCCTGGAGCTCCAGGCCCGTCATTCCGCCCATGCGGATGTCGACGATCAGACAGGCGACTTCGCGGGGGTCGTAGCGCGACAGAAAAGACTCGGCAGCGTCAAAGCAGCGCACGCGGTAGTCCTTGCCTTCGAGCAACCACTGCAACGAATCGCGGACGGCCTCGTCGTCGTCGACCACATACACAGTGCCTTTTTTCGGAATCAAACTCATGCAATCGTCCTCGGGGTGGGTTCGGTTGTCGTGGTGAGTGTCGTCGCATCCACAGGGCTTGCCAAGGGCAGCCAAAAGGAAAAGCGGCAGCCAGTGACTTCGGAACCATTGTAGAGGTTCTGCGCCTGCATTCGACCATGGTGCGACTCGACAATGCTGCGGCACAGGTTCAGGCCCATGCCCATGCCCTCGCTCTTGGTGGTGAAGAAGGCTTCGAACAGCCGCTCCAGCACTTCCGGCGGCAAGCCCTTGCCCGTGTCCTGCACCGTGAACTCGACCACTTTCTGGCCGTCGATCTCGCGCGGCAGCACGCGCAGCTCCACGCTGCGCTGGTGGCTGGGGCGGCCGGAATTCTCGATGGATTCGGCGCCGTTCTTCATCAGGTTGACCAGCACCTGCTCGATCAGGATGGAGTCGGCCATCACGGGCGGCAAGCGCTCGGCCACGCGGTGGGTCAGGCGTACGTTGTGGCGGCGCAGCTCGATGTCGGCCAGCTCCACGGCTTCGCTGACCATGTCGGCGACCTGGGCCAGGGTGCGGTTGGGCTCGCTGCGCTTCACGAAGGCCCGGATGCGCTGGATGATCTGGCCGGCGCGCTGGGCCTGGTGGGCGGTTTTCTGCAGCGCCGTCAGCAGCATCTCCTGGCTCAACTGGCCGTTCTGGCTGCGGGTGATCATGCCGCTGCAGTAGTTGCTGATGGCCGTCAGCGGCTGGTTGAGTTCGTGCGCCACGCTGGACGCCATTTCACCCATGGTGATCAGCCGGCTGATGGATTGCGCGTGCTCGGCCTGGCGCGCGGCCTGCTCTTCGGCCAGGCGCCGCGGCGTGATGTCGGTGGCGATCACCATTTGCGCCAGGCGTCCGTCGACCCAGCTCAGATAGCGCGAACGCACTTCCAGCCACTTGCCCAGGTCGGGCAGGAAGATTTCGGCGTTTTCGCTGCGCGCGCTGGTCAAGGGGTCTGCGGGCAGGCCCATCAAGCCGTCCTCGCCGTCGGCGCCGGCATCGGTGTT
>JAMNYN010000255.1 GCA_023622805.1 Pseudomonadota bacterium
GGTCCGCGGGAATGTGGTTGGCGACCTGGGTGGGCATGCCAATGCCCAGGTTCACGTAGGCACCGTCATGGATGTCCTGGGCCATGCGTTGGGCCAGTTCGTCTTTGCTGCGTTTTTGGTAGCTGCTCATGTGTTTCTTTCCTTGTCAGAGGCCGGTCAGGCTGCTTTTTTGATGCCGCCGGCCTGGGTCGCGACGCGGTCCACGCGCACGACCTGGCTGACAAAGATGCCGGGGGTGACGATGTTCTCGGGGTCCAACTGGCCCAACTCGACCACTTCATGCACCGTGGCCACGGTGTAGCGTGCGGCCATGGCCATGACGGGGCCGAAGTTGCGTGCCGACATGCGGTAGTTGAGGTTGCCCCAACGGTCGCCCTGCTCGGCCTTGATCAGCGCCACATCGCCATGGATGGGGTACTCGAGCACGTAGTGCTTGCCGTTGATTTCGCGCGTTTCCTTGCCCGCGGCCAGTTCGGTGCCATAGGCCGTGGGGCAGAAGAAGGCGCCGATGCCGGCACCGGCAGCGCGCAGGCGCTCGGCCAGATTGCCCTGGGCCACGAGTTCCAGCTCCAGCTTGCCGCTGCGGTACAGCTCGTCGAACACGTAGCTGTCCACCTGGCGCGGGAAGCTGCAGATGATCTTGCGCACACGGCCCGTCTTCAGCAAGGCCGCCAGGCCCTGCTCGGCATTGCCGGCGTTGTTGTTCACCACCGTGAGATCGCGAGCGCCCTGCTCTATCAGGCCGTCGATCAGTTCGTTGGGAATGCCGGCCGTGCCAAAGCCGCCAATCAGTACCGTGGCGCCGTCTTTCACACCGGACAGCGCCTGGGCCACCGAGTCGGCAATCTTGTTGATCATGTAATGCGTCTCCTGAGGGGATTGGAAATCCAGACAAATGTTCGCCTAAAGAACATTTGTTCGTATAATGAATTATAGAGAAGGCCCCCATGACCGTCCAGCCCCCCATCCCCCAAGACCCCAAGCCCGGCGACAGCTATGTCCAGTCCTTTGCCCGCGGGCTGGGAGTGATCCACTCGTTCAGCGCCCAAGCCCCGCAGCAAACGCTCAGCGAAGTCGCCGCCCGCACGGGGCTCACGCGTGCCGGCGCGCGCCGCATCCTGCTGACGCTGCAGACGCTGGGCTATGTCGAAAGTGACGGCCGGCAGTTTCGGCTCACGCCGCGCATCCTGGAGTTGGGTTTTGCCTATTTGTCGTCCATGCCCCTGTGGAACCTGGCCGAGCCGGTGATGGAAGATCTGGTCGACCAGGTGCGCGAGTCCTGCTCGGCCGCCGTGCTCGACGGCCTGGACGTGGTCTATGTGATGCGCGTGCACACGCACAAGATCATGCGCACCCACCTGGGCGTGGGCTCGCGCCTGCCCGCCTGCTGGACTTCCATGGGGCGCGTGCTGCTCGCCGGCCTGCCCGACGCGGAACTGGAGCAACGCCTGCAGGGCCTGACGATGGAACGCTTCACGCAGCACACGATCGTCGAAGTGCCGGCCCTGCTGGCACAGGTGCGCCAGGCCCGCGCCCAGGGCTGGTGCCTGATCAACCAGGAACTCGAAGAAGGCCTGATCTCGCTGGCCGCCCCGCTCACCAACCGCTCCGGCCAGGCTGCTGCAAGCCGCGCGGGCGATTTCACGCCGACTCGGCGCGGTGCTGGACTGACCGCCAGCGTCTGGCAGCCTGGAAACAGGCCCTCATGGAAAGCACCGAGGCCCGGGCAGCGCAGCTGTGCGTATAAAGACAGGAACCCGACACATTGGCATTGCGCCGATGCGGCCTGGAGAACCGCCCGCTGCCTATCCACGGCGAAGGCGCTCCAGGCCGGCGTGTTTATCCTGCGCCCGCGCGATCCGCGGGCGTTTTGCTGCACTACAAAGGCCATGACTATGCATACTCCCTCTTCCTGGTCAGCCCTGCCCTTGCAGCCCCTGCGCGGCATCCGTATTCTGAGCCTGGCACTGAACCTGCCCGGCCCGGCCACCCTCTTGCGCTGCGCCAGCATGGGCGCGCAGTGCACCAAGCTCGAGCCCCCTGCCGCCGCCGGCAGCAGCAGTGCCGACCCCATGCACACCTATTGCGAGCAGGCCTACAACGACATGCACGCCCAGGTGCAGCGCCTGCAGGCCGATCTGAAAACACCCGAAGGACAGGCGCAGCTGCACGCCGAGCTGGCACGCACGGAAGTCTTGTTGACGTCGTTTAGACCCACCGCCCTGCGCAAGCTGGGGCTGGACTGGGAGCAACTGCAGGCACGCTACCCCCAGCTGTCCATGGTGCGTATTTTTGGCGCGACCGGCGAAGCGGCCGACACGCCGGGCCACGACCTCACCTACCAGGCCGAAGCCGGATTGCTCAACTCAGAGCACATGCCGGCCTCCTTGCTGGCCGACATGACGGGGGCGCTGATGGCCACCGAAGCGATCTTGCAGACCCAGATGCACCGACTGCGCTGCGGCGCTGGCGCACTGCTGGATGTTGGACTGTTCCAGGCCGCCCAGTGGCTGGCCCAGCCCCTGCACTGGGGCATGTCCGCGCCCCAGGGCGATGTCGGCGGCGCGCACGCTGGCTACCGCACTTACCGCTGTCAGGACGGTCTGGTCGCGATCGCCGCGCTGGAGCCGCATTTCGCGGCCCGCCTGTGCGCTGCCGCGGGCTTGCCGGCCCGCGGTGACGTGGTGACCATGCGCCAGGCCGCGACCCACGAAGCCATCAGCCGCTTCGTGCGCGAACAGCCCGTGGCACACCTGCGGGTCATGGCGATGCAGCAGGACATCCCGCTGCACGCCATGCTGGCTTAGAGCGGCAAACACAATCCTTGATACGTCGTTGCTTTGCCTTGTCGTACAGGGTGTACTGTCGGCGGCAAAGCGCCTAGTCTCAAACGCAAATCTGACGATTTGCTGGATCGTGTTAGCCGCTCTTAGCGCCCCTTGCTGGCCGGGCGCCCCTGCGCCTTGCCCACAGGGCGGCCGGCCGGCTTGGCGCCGGTGCCGGCGCGTGGCGGCAAGCCCGTGTGCTGGGTCAGCAGCTGGCCCTTGACGGGCGCCGTCGTATTGCGCCCGGCGGGAGCTGCCGCCTGCGGACGGGCCACGGCCTTGCCGGGCGCGGTGCTGTTCTTGCGGCGCGCGCTCTGGTAGGTGCCATCCGTCATCGGCTGGAACGTAGGGATCAGGTGGTGCTTGCCGTTGCCGATCAGATCCGCCCGACCCATAGTCTTGAGCGCTTCGCGCAGCAGCGGCCAGTTGTTTGGATCGTGGTAGCGCAGGAAGGCCTTGTGCAGGCGGCGGCGCTTTTCACCGCGCACGATGTCCACCGACTCGTCTTCGTTGAGTACCGTACGGCGCACCCGCTTGAGCGTGTTGCGGCCCGAGTGGTACATGGCCGTGGCCGTGGCCATGGGGCTGGGGTAGAAGGTCTGCACCTGGTCGGCGCGGAAACCGCTCTTCTTGAGCCAGATGGCCAGATTCATCATGTCTTCGTCGCTGGTGCCCGGGTGGGCGGCGATGAAGTAGGGAATCAGGAACTGCTTCTTGCCGGCCTCTTCGCTGAACTGTTCAAACATCTTCTTGAACTTGTCGTAGCTGCCGATGCCCGGCTTCATCATCTTGGTCAGCGGACCCTGCTCGGTGTGCTCGGGCGCGATCTTGAGGTAGCCACCCACGTGGTGCTGCACCAGCTCCTTGACGTACTCGGGCGACTGCACGGCGAGGTCGTAGCGCAGGCCGGAGCCGATCAGGATCTTCTTGATGCCCTTGAGCGCACGGCCACGGCGGTAGATCTTGATCAGCGGATCGTGGTTGGTCGTCAGGTTCTGGCAGATGCCTGGATAGACGCAGCTGGGCTTGCGGCAGGCGGCCTCGATTTCGGGCGTGCGGCAGCCCAGGCGGTACATGTTGGCCGTGGGGCCGCCCAGATCGGAAATGGTGCCGGTAAAGCCGGCCACCTTGTCGCGGATGTCCTCGATCTCCTGGATGATGGACTCTTCCGAACGGCTCTGGATGAT
>JAMNYN010000113.1 GCA_023622805.1 Pseudomonadota bacterium
GACGTTGATGCCGGTTTTGCCCAGCACGCGCGCAATGGGCTGGGCCAGTGAAAAGCAGATCGCCGTGGCCAGCGCCACCACCACGCCATAGCCGATCAGTGCCAGATGCTGCCAGATGTTGCGCGCCTGGTCGGCATAAATCACCACCGTGGACATGGCGGCGGGCCCGGTCAGCAGGGGAATGGTTAGGGGCACGACGGCAATGCTGTGGCCCATGGCCGCTTTTTCCGCACCGGCTTCCAGTGCCGACTCGCTGGGCCGGTCTTCGGCCGGCCGGGCGTTGAGCATGTTCATGGCGCTGATCAGCAGCAGCAGGCCGCCGCCGACCTGGAAGCTCTGCAGCGATATGTTGAAGAATTCCAGCACCTGCAGGCCGATCAGGGCGCAGGCCGAAATCACGCAGAACGCACTGAACGCGGCCGTGCGTATGGTGTCGCGCCGCTGTGCCGCGCTGAAACCTTCGGTGTAGTGGATGAAGAACGGGATGATGGCCAGCGGGTTGACGATGGCCACCAGCGTGATCAGCGGTTTGAGGTCCATCAGTCGAGGTCTCCAGGCAGGACCGCCGTTGTCCGGGTGGGGGAAAGAACCGCTTGGTGCGTCATGCTGTCTCCTGTGAGAATGCACATCGGTCGTGCATTTGCTGCGACATTAGAACCTTAAACCGGTTCTTGGCATCTGTAGCCCGCGCTGACTGCACGGGTGAACACCACTCAACCAGAAAAGCGAGGAGACAGCATGGGAAATTTCGTGAATTTGACTTCAGCCGATGGCTTCAATGCACCTGCCTGGGTGGCCGTGCCCGAAGGGCCGGTGCGCGGTGCCATCGTCGTGCTGCAGGAAATCTTTGGCGTCAACTCCCACATCCAGGCCGTGGCCGATCGTTTTGCGGCGCGCGGCTACGTGGCCGTGGCACCGTCGATGTTCGCGCGCGTGCAAGCCGATGTGAACCTGGGCTATACGTCGCAAGACATGGGCAGCGGCATGGCCCTCAAGGCGGCCGCCGAAGCGCTGCCGGCGCCGGGGGCGATGGCCGAAGTGCAGGCCGCGATCGCCCATGCAGCGGCCATCAGCGGCGGCAAGGTCGGCATCGTCGGCTTTTGCTGGGGCGGCCTGATGACCTGGCGCGCGGCCTGCACCCTGCCCGGACTGTCGGCGGCAGTTTGCTACTACGGCGGTGGCATCACCTCGGACGAGGCAGTGGCACGCCAGCCGAAATGCCCGGTGATGGCCCATTTCGCGCGCCTGGACCACTGGATTCCTGTGGACGGGGCCGAGGCTTTTGGCCGGGCCCATCCCCAAGTGCAACTGCATTTCTACGACGCAGACCACGGTTTCAACTGCGACCAGCGCGGCAGCTATGACGAAGCCAGCGCCATGCAGGCGCGCGACCGCTCACTGGCCTTCTTTGACCAGCACTTGGCCTGAGGTAGGTTGTCCGCGCAGCGTTGGTCTTTCGTAGCGCTGCGCGGCATCCATAGCCTACGAAACTGGCGTGCTCCAGGCCAGGGGCACCGAGCAAGCGCCGTCGCGCAGCGATGGTGCCGTCCCCCTCCACCGGAGGTTGAGAGGGGGAAGCGGGGGCCGCCCGCGCGGCGTAAGCCGCTCAGGGGGTGTCCAAATCTATGCGCTCGATGTAGCGCTTGCGCCAGAAGTAGGAAAGCAGCGTCAGCGACACCAGGCCCATGCCGCCCATGGCCCACCAGAAGCCGCCCTGCTTGTGCACCAGCGGAATGAACTCGAAGTTCATGCCGAACACGGCGGCAATCAGGTTCAGCGGCAGGAACACGGCGGTGATGGTGGTCAGCGTGCGCATGATGTCGTTGGCGCGGTTGCTCTGCACGGAAAAATGCATTTGCACCGCCGTTTCGGCGCTTTGTTCGAGGCGGCGCACATGGTGGACCACGCGCTCGATGTGCTCGAGCACGTCGCGTGAGCGCACCTTGAGCAATTCACGCTCGCGCTGCGACTGGGGCAGGCTCTCTGGCGGCCAGCCGTCCAGCGCCTCTATCCATTCCTGGATGGCGGCGCGCTGGTCTTCGCAGATCTCGTCGAGCTGGTGCAAGGCCAGGCGCGCGTCCAGAATGGCACTCCAGTTCGAAATCCGCGCCTTGGGCCGGAGCAGGGCGTACTGCCAATGGTCCAGCTGGCGCGTGAGTTCGCGGCGCAGCTCCAGGTAGCTGTCGACCATGTGGTTGACCAGACGCAGCATCAGGTCGGCCGGGCTGGAAGCCCGCTTGGGGACGCGGATGTCGGTGGATTGGACCGACAGCAGGCGCTGCAGGAAATACGTGTGCACCGGGCATTCTTCGGGGTGCACCGTGAGCAGCAGATGGTCGAACACCGCCAGCCCCACCGGCCGGGTGACGATGCGCGCCAGCACCGGGTCCCGGCGCGGCGGCTTGACCTGTGCCGGCGGCGCATTGTCCGACTTGGTCGAGACCAGGCGCTGGAACACCAGCAGGTCGTATTGCGAGGTGTAGTC
The DNA here is from genome assembly GCA_023622805.1 of Pseudomonadota bacterium. Classification (GTDB taxonomy): domain Bacteria; phylum Pseudomonadota; class Gammaproteobacteria; order Burkholderiales; family Burkholderiaceae_C; genus Comamonas; species Comamonas bellezanensis. The sequence goes on from JAMNYN010000113.1 coordinate 2,486, forward strand.
GTAGTTGGACGGCAGATGGGCGTTGAGCAGGTCGGAGACATGCAAGTCCAGCAGGGGCATGCCGCACAGCTGCTGCAGCATGGCCTGCAGCGCCGGGAGCTGGGCTTCGAATTCGGCACGGCTGCACGAGACCCAGTAAAAGCCGTCGGCGGCGGGCGCCGTGGGCAGCACCTGGCCCAGGTCATGGGTTTGTGCGGTAGCGGTGGCGATGTGGATGGTGCGCATGGCCTTGGTCTCAGAGGGGGAAGCGGGGGGCCGCCCAAGCAGCGACAGCCGCCAGGAGTACGTTGTTTTAGTTCACCGCCTGTGAAACTGGCGTGCCCCAACTAAGGGGCGCCGAGCAAGGGCCGCACCTGGGCGGCCCCCCCGAAGCGATGGTGCCGTCCCTTCGCCGGGCGCCCCCCTCCACCGGAGGTTGAGAGGGGGAAGACGGGGCGCGCCTAGCGCGAAGCGGCTCAGGGGGTGTTGCGCAATTTCCGCGCGGCGTCCATGGCGAAATAGGTCAGCACGCCGTCGGCACCTGCCCGCTTGAAAGCCAGCAGGCTTTCCATCATCACCGCATCGTGGTCCAGCCAGCCGTTGGCCGCAGCCGCCTTGATCATCGCGTATTCACCCGACACCTGGTAGGCGAAGGTCGGGACCTTGAACTCGTCCTTGACGCGGCGCACGATGTCCAGATACGGCATGCCGGGCTTGACCATCACCATGTCCGCGCCTTCGGCCAGGTCGAGGGCCACTTCACGCAAGGCCTCGTCGCTGTTGCCCGGGTCCATCTGGTAGACATTCTTGTCGGCCTTGCCCAGTGCGCCGCGCGTGCCCACGGCATCACGGAACGGCCCGTAGAAGGCGCTGGCGTACTTGGCGCTGTAGGCCATGATGCGGGTGTGGATGTGGCCGTGGCTTTCGAGCGCTTCGCGGATGGCGCCTATGCGCCCGTCCATCATGTCGCTGGGGGCGACCATGTCCACGCCCGCTTCGGCATGGGTCAGTGCCTGGCCGACCAGGATTTCCACGGTCTCATCGTTGATGATGTAGCCCGTGGCGTCGAGCACGCCGTCCTGGCCGTGGCTGGTATAGGGGTCCAGCGCCACATCGGTCATCACGCCCAGGTCGGGGAATTCCTTTTTCAGCGCGCGCACCACGCGCGGGATCAGGCCGTCGGGGTTGAGCGCTTCCTTGCCGTCGGGCGTCTTGAGCGCGGCATCGATGGCCGGGAACAGCGCCAGCACCGGGATGCCCAGCTGCACGCATTCCTCGGCCACGGGCAGCAGCAGGTCCAGGCTCAGCCGGTCCACGCCGGGCATGGACGGCACGGCCTCGCGCCGCTGCTGGCCTTCGTGCACAAACACCGGATAGATCAGGTCGTGGGCCGTCACCGCGTTCTCGCGCACCAGATTGCGCGTGAACGGGTCGCGGCGCAGGCGACGTGGACGGTTGTGGGGAAAGGGGGTGGGGCTGGAGAGATGCATGGGGAAAATTGTGCCCCATTCGCGATGTCGCAGGGGCCGACCGCAGTTTGCGCACTGTTTTGCGGCGTGGTCCGCCCCAGGCCCGTACACTGGGGGCATGCTATGGGTTAAAGCTTTTCACATCGTGTTCGTTGCGAGTTGGTTCGCCGGACTGTTCTATCTTCCACGTATCTTCGTGAATCTGGCCATGGTCACGCCTGGCTCGGTAGCCGAGCGCGAGCGCTTGATCCTGATGGCGCGCAAGCTGATGCGCTTCACCACCTTGCTGGCCGTGCCGGCATTGCTGCTGGGCCTGTGGCTGTGGCTGGGCTACGGCATAGGCCGGGGTCCGGGCAACGGCTGGATGCATGCCAAGCTGCTGGTCGTGCTGCTGGTGCTGGGCTACCACCATGCCTGCGGCCGCCTGCTGCGCCAGTTCGTCGCGGACACCAACCAGCGCAGCCACCGCTGGTACCGCTGGTTCAATGAAGTGCCGGTGGTACTGCTGCTGATTGCCGTGGTGCTGGTGGTCGTCAAGCCGTTCTGAGCGTGCAAGGGAGCGCGGGCACAGTGCACAAAACTTCTGCCTGGCCGCTGGCGCTGGTGTATGCGGCGCTGATCGTTTTTGCCAGCCTGTTTCCATTCTCGGGCTGGCGTGCCCAGGGCATCAACCCCTGGGTGTTTGCCTCGGCGGCGATTCCGCCGCCTTACTGGACCTGGTTCGACGTCAACATGAACATCCTCGGCTACGGGCCGCTGGGTTTCCTGCTGGCGCTGGCGCTGCTGCGTTCGGGCGCACCGCGCGCGGCCGTGCCCCTGGCGGCCCTGGCCGGGGCCTTGCTGTCGGCGGGCATGGAGTTCCTGCAGATCTACCTGCCGCGGCGCGTGCCGTCGAACATGGACCTGGCGCTCAATGCCGCGGGCACGCTGATCGGCGCCTTGCTGGCGCTGCTGCTCGAACGCCTGGGCGCCATTGACCGCTGGAGTGCATTTCGCGCGCGCTGGTTTGGCGCGGATGCGCGCGGCGCCATCGTGCTGCTGGTGCTGTGGCCCGTGGCGCTGCTGTTTCCGGCGGCCGTGCCGTTCAGTCTGGGCCAGGTGCTCGAGCGTGTGGAATCGGCGCTGGAGGATGCGCTGGACGGCACGCCGTTCATGGCCTGGCTGCCGTTGCGCGAAACTCCGCTGACCCCCTTGTCCCCCGGCAGCGAACTGCTGTGCGAAGTGCTGGGCCTGTTGGCCCCTTGCCTGCTGGCGTATTGCGTCGTGCCCCACATCGGGCGCCGCGCCGTGCTGGCGGCGCTGGGCGTGGGGCTGGGCATCGCGGCCACGGCGCTGTCGGCCGCCCTCAGTTACGGCCCGGCCCATGCCTGGGAGTGGCTGGGCGTGCCGGCCCATGTGGCGATCTGGGTGGCGTTGGGCCTGGCCGGAGCGATGATCGCGCTGCCCCGGCGCGCCTGCGCGGCCGCGCTGCTGGTGGTGCTGATGTGGCAGCTGAGCCTGCTCAATCAGGCCCCCACCAGCGCCTATTTCGCGCAGACGCTGCAGACCTGGGAGCAGGGGCGCTTCATCCGTTTCTACGGCCTGGGGCAGTGGCTGGGCTGGCTCTGGCCCTATGCGGCCCTGCTCTATGTGCTGCGCAAAGTCTCGCGGCGCGATACCCCCTCCTAGAATAGGTGCCTATGAGCGACAACAACTCTAATCAATCCACAGCCCCCGCAACTGGCGTGTCCCAACCTGGCGGCGCCGAGGGTGCCGTATCCGTGGGGGGCCAGTACTATGCCCGCCATATCTTTTTTTGCCTCAACGAGCGTCCTGGTGGCGAAGACTGCTGCGCGCTGCACGGTGCCAAAGCCGGCTTTGACCGTTGCAAGGCCCAGATCAAGGCCGCGGGCCTGTCCGGTCCCGGCAAGGTGCGCGTCAACAAGGCCGGCTGCCTGGACCGCTGCGCGGCCGGCCCGGTGGCCGTGGTCTACCCCGAAGGTACCTGGTACACCTTCATCGATGACAGCGACATCGACGAGATCGTCGAATCGCATCTCAAGAACGGGCAAATCGTAGAGCGCCTGCTGACACCGCCGGAACTCGGGCGCTGAAACGCGGTCTATCCGCAAGAGCTTTTTACGGCGGGAGCGCAGCATCTCCCGCCATCCCCATGGAATCGCAACGTGAATGCCCAGACTGAACGCTTGACCCTGACAGGCGCCGCCGGCGCTATCGAAGCCCTGCGCGACGCCGCCCAACTGGCCCAAGGCCAGGCGCCGCGCGGCGTGGCCGTCATCGCCCACCCCCATCCGCTGTTTGGCGGCAGCATGGACAACAAAGTGGTGCAGACCCTGGCGCGGGCCTTTGTGCAAAGCGGCTTCACGGCCGTGCGCTTCAATTTCCGCGGCGTGGGCGCGAGTGCCGGCGTGCACGACGCGGGCCAGGGCGAACTGCAAGACCTGCTGGAAGTCGTGCGTCAGGTTGCGCCCGAAGGCCCGATCGCGCTGGCCGGCTTCTCGTTCGGCGCCTTCGTGACCAGCCATGCGCTGGCGCAGCTGTGGCCTGAGGGCCGGGTGGAGCGCGCGGTGCTGGTCGGCACGGCCACCAGTCGCTTTGCTGTGGCTGCCGTGCCGTCCGAGGCGCAGCAACGCACCCTGGTCATCCATGGCGAAGCCGACGACACCGTGCCCCTGGCCTCGGTCATGGACTGGGCGCGACCCCAGATACTCCCTGTGACAGTTGTCCCTGGGGGTGGCCATTTCTTTCACGGACAATTGCCCCTGCTCAAGAGCCTGGTGGCTCGCCATCTGTTGCCGGGTCTGTGACACAGACCTGGGGCAGCATCGCCGCCGGCCCCGTTTCGCTGCCCGCTGCCTTGGCGGGCGCTTTTTCTGCTTCATCCCCCCCCAAGCCTTACATGAATCCCATTTTCAACACCCTGCGTGTTATTGCCGTTACCGTGGCGGTGGCGCCAACGTTCGCCCTGGCCCAGGTCAGCGCTCCCCAGCCCCCGGAAATCGCCGCCCGCAATTACCTGCTGGTGGACGTGACGTCCCACCAGGTGCTGGGCGCCAAGGACATCGATGTGCCCATCGAGCAGGCATCGCTGACCAAGCTGATGACCGGTTACCTGGTGTTTGACGCACTGCGTTCCAAGAAGATCACGCTGGAGCAGCGCTTCCCGGTCAGCGAACGCGCCTGGAAGATGCCCGGCTCGCGCATGTTCATCGACCCCAAGATGCAGGTGCCCGTCGACGACCTGATCAAGGGCATGATCGTCCAGTCGGGCAATGACGCCACCATGGCGCTGGCCGAAGGCGTGGGCGGTTCGCAGGAAAACTTCGTGCGCCTGATGAACGAGCAGGCCAAGGCCCTGGGCATGAAGGGCACGAGCTACAAGAACCCCGAAGGCCTGACCGAGCCCGGCCACCTGACCACGGCGCGCGACCTGGCGGTGCTGTCCCAGCGCCTGATGCAGGAATTCCCCGAGTACATGCATTACTACTCGACCAAGCAGTACCACTATGAAGGCACGCCCGCGTCGAACGGTACCAACCGCAATACCCTGCTGTTCCGCGACCCCACGGTCGACGGCCTGAAGACCGGCCACACGGCCGCCGCCGGCTACTGCCTGGTGTCCACGGCCAAGCGCACCATGCCCCAGGTCGGCGAGCGCCGCCTGCTGTCCATCGTGCTGGGTGCCGCGAGTGCCAATGCCCGCGCCACCGAAAGCCAGAAGCTGCTGAACTGGGGCTATACGGCCTTTGATTCGGTCAAGCTGTTCGATGCCGGTCAGCCCGTGGCCACGCCCGAAGTCTGGAAAGGCCAGGCCAGCAGCATCAAGATCGGTCAGCCCAACGCCATCGTGGTGACCGTGCCCGCGGGCTCGGCCGGCAAGCTCAAGACCGAAGTCGTGCGCCAGGATCCGCTGATCGCCCCGTTCGCCAAGGGCCAGTCCATGGGGACGCTCAAGGTGACGCTGGACGACCAGGTTGTTGCCGAAGTGCCACTCGTGGCGCTTGAAGCCGTCGAGCAGGCAGGCTTCTTCGGCCGCCTGTGGGACGCGATCCGCCTCTGGATCAAATAACTGGCTCCCCACGCTTGCTCGCTTCGCGTAGCTGCGCTGCCCCTCCAGGAGGGGCCCTCGCGGCTTGGGGCGGCCCGGCGCCGCTCGTTTAAGCGTTCGCTCACCCCTGCGGCACCTCTTTACATATGAGGAGTGCAGGGCTGCTAGCAGACCGGCTTGCTTTGACACGCCCAAACTGCTACAGTCGAATGCTTTTCGGAAATTCCGAAGGGATTCACGTTTTCGTTTTTTACGTTTAGGGACGTATACATGCCAACCATTAACCAGCTCGTTCGTCAGGGGCGCTCGGTCGAAACGATCAAGTCCAAGAGCCCCGCGATGGAAAACTCTCCACAGCGCCGCGGCGTGTGCACACGTGTGTACACCACGACGCCTAAGAAGCCTAACTCCGCTCTGCGTAAGGTCGCCAAGGTGCGCCTGACCAACGGTTTTGAGGTCATTTCGTACATTGGCGGTGAAGGCCACAACCTGCAGGAACACAGCGTCGTGCTGGTTCGCGGCGGTCGTGTCAAGGATTTGCCAGGTGTTCGCTACCACATCGTCCGTGGTTCGCTCGACTTGCAAGGCGTCAAGGATCGCAAGCAATCGCGCTCCAAGTACGGTGCCAAGCGTCCCAAGAAGGCCTAAGCCTTTTTGTAGACAGATTTTCGGTGTTTGCCTGCCAGGCAGGTAGTGCAAACGTAGTGACCCCAAGCGCAAGTGTTTTGCGTGGGTCGAGTAAGTGGGAGTCCTGTTGACCCCCGCGGTATCTGAAAAGATGCCAACTGAAGCAAAGATAGAGGTAAAAAATGCCACGTCGTCGCGAAGTCCCCAAACGTGAAATTCTGCCGGATCCTAAGTTCGGCAACGTAGAGCTGTCCAAATTCATGAACGTGATCATGGAAGGCGGCAAGAAGGCAGTTGCAGAGCGCATCATTTATGGCGCCCTGGAACTGATCCACAAGAAGCACCCCGATAAGGATCCTCTGGAAGCCTTCGTGGTTGCTATCAATAACGTGAAGCCCATGGTGGAAGTCAAGTCCCGCCGCGTGGGTGGTGCGAACTACCAAGTGCCTGTTGAAGTGCGCCCTGTCCGTCGCCTGGCTCTGTCCATGCGTTGGCTCAAGGAAGCCGCTCGCAAGCGCGGTGAAAAGTCCATGGCCCAGCGCCTGGCCAACGAGCTGCTGGAAGCGACCGAAGGTCGTGGCGGCGCGATGAAGAAGCGTGACGAAGTGCACCGCATGGCAGAAGCCAACAAGGCCTTCAGCCACTTCCGCTTCTAATCGGCGTTAGCGCTTTTTGACACGGGGCCGCTCGCAAGTTTTTGCCTGCGGCCTTGTCTCGATTTAGAGCGCCCCCAAATTAACTGCTGCCCACAGTGTTTCGGGTTGGCAGACCCCATCTCCATACGATCAATTAAGGATCAACCATGGCTCGCAAGACTCCCATTGAGCGCTACCGCAATATCGGTATTTCCGCTCACATCGACGCAGGTAAGACAACCACCACCGAGCGTATCCTGTTCTATACCGGCGTGAACCACAAGCTGGGTGAAGTGCACGATGGCGCTGCCACCATGGACTGGATGGAGCAAGAGCAAGAGCGTGGCATCACGATCACTTCCGCTGCTACGACCTGCTTCTGGTCGGGCATGGACCACTCGTTCCCCGAGCACCGCTTCAACATCATTGACACCCCCGGCCACGTTGACTTCACGATTGAAGTCGAGCGCTCGATGCGCGTGCTGGATGCTGCTTGCATGGTGTATTGCGCAGTGGGTGGCGTGCAGCCCCAGTCTGAAACCGTGTGGCGTCAGGCTAACAAGTACAAGGTCCCCCGTCTGGCCTTCGTGAACAAGATGGACCGTACCGGTGCCAACTTCTTCAAGGTGGTTGAGCAGATGAAGTTGCGCCTGAAGGCCAACCCTGTGCCAATCGTCGTGCCAATCGGCGCCGAAGACAAGTTCGAAGGCGTGGTCGATCTGGTCAAGATGAAGGCCATCTACTGGGACGAAAAGTCGCAGGGCATGAAGTTCGAATACCGCGAAATCCCAGCTGACCTGGTGGACGTGGCGAACGAATGGCGCGAAAAGATGGTGGAAGCTGCGGCTGAAGCCAGCGAAGAGCTGATGAACAAGTACTTGGAAGAGGGCACGCTCTCCGAAGAAGAAATCATGAGCGGCCTGCGCACGCGTACCCTGGCTGTCGAAATCCAGCCCATGCTGTGCGGCTCGGCCTTCAAGAACAAGGGCGTGCAGCGCATGCTGGACGCCGTGATCCAGTTCCTGCCCGCTCCCGTGGAAGTGGCTGCCATCGAAGGCACCGATCCTGACGACGAAGAAAAGAAGCTGACGCGCAAGGCAGACGACAGCGAAAAGTTCGCTGCGTTGGCTTTCAAGCTGATGACCGACCCCTTCGTGGGCCAGCTGACTTTCGTGCGCGTTTACTCGGGCGTTTTGACCAAGGGCGATACCGTCCTGAATGCGGTCAAGGGCAAGAAAGAGCGTATCGGTCGTATCGTGCAGATGCACGCCAACGAACGCCTGGAAGTCGAAGAAATTCGCGCTGGTGACATCGCTGCTTGCGTGGGCCTGAAGGACGTGACGACGGGCGAAACCCTGTCCGACCTGAACTTCCCCATCATCCTGGAACGCATGGTCTTCCCCGAGCCCGTGATTGCCCAGGCTGTGGAACCCAAGACCAAGGCTGACCAGGAAAAGATGGGCATCGCCCTGTCGCGCCTGGCCGCTGAAGATCCATCGTTCCGCGTGCGTTCCGACGAAGAATCGGGCCAGACCATCATCGCCGGTATGGGCGAGCTGCACCTGGAAATCATTGTCGATCGCATGAAGCGCGAATTTGGCGTGGAAGCCAACGTTGGCAAGCCACAAGTGGCTTACCGCGAAACCATCCGCAAGACCGTCGAAGATGCCGAAGGCAAGTTCGTGCGTCAGTCCGGTGGTAAGGGTCAGTACGGCCACGTGGTGCTGAAGATCGAACCCAATGAACCCGGTAAGGGCATTCAGTTCGTCGACGCCATCAAGGGCGGTGTGGTTCCTCGCGAATACATCCCCGCAGTGGAAAAGGGTATCAACGAAGCCGTCACGCAAGGCGTGCTGGCTGGCTACCCCGTGGTCGACGTCAAGGTCACGCTGCACTTCGGTTCGTACCACGATGTGGACTCGAACGAACTGGCGTTCAAGATGGCTGCCATCTTCGGTTTCAAGGAAGGTTGCCGCAAGGCCAACCCCGTGATCCTGGAGCCCATGATGTCCGTGGAAGTGGAAACGCCTGAAGACTACGCTGGCTCCGTGATGGGCGATCTGTCCTCGCGTCGCGGCATGGTCCAGGGTATGGACGACATGGTTGGTGGCGGCAAGGCCATCAAGGCAGAAGTGCCTTTGTCGGAAATGTTCGGCTACGCCACGTCGCTGCGCTCGGCAACCCAGGGTCGCGCTACCTACACGATGGAGTTCAAGCACTACGCTGAAGCTCCCCGTAACGTGTCGGAAGCCATCATGGCTGCCCGTACGAAGTAAAATAGGTTTTTGCCCGTCGTCTGTCCGCAAGGATGGCCGGCGGGCTTGCCAGGTCTGCGATTGAGTGCCTCCCTGTTTCCTGTGCGGGGGGAATCAGCAATTCGATGCAGACGTTAAACATCACACAGGTTTTGCTCTTTTGGAGAAATCTCATGGCAAAAGGTAAGTTCGAACGCACCAAGCCCCACGTCAACGTGGGCACCATCGGTCACGTTGACCACGGCAAGACAACCCTGACGGCTGCTATCGCTACCGTTCTGTCGGCCAAGTTTGGCGGCGAAGCCAAGAAGTACGACGAAATCGACAAGGCCCCTGAAGAGAAGGCCCGCGGTATTACCATCAATACCTCGCACGTCGAATACGAAACCGCTAACCGTCACTACGCTCACGTTGACTGCCCCGGTCACGCTGACTATGTGAAGAACATGATCACCGGTGCCGCCCAGATGGACGGCGCTATCCTGGTTTGCTCGGCCGCTGACGGCCCA
>JAMNYN010000473.1 GCA_023622805.1 Pseudomonadota bacterium
ACATGGGATTGCGCGGCAGGATGACCGGGTGGTTGATGCCGGTGACGCAGAATTGCAACCAGCGCAGCAACGCGTCATGGGTAGTGCTGCCGCCATCTTCGCCAACCACCTGCACGCCGCGCAGGCGCTCGAGCGCCACGGCCGACGACAGGCGCGACTCGATGCTGGCGCATTCACGGCTGAAGAAATCGATCAGGCCTTGCGTGCGCGCCCGCTGGCCGGGCACCGCCGCTTCATCGTCGAACATCAATTCGACAAACCTGCTCTGTGCCAGCAGCGGCGGCAGATAGGTGGCGCTCAGCACGAAGTAGCCTTCATACATGGTGCCCATACTTTCGAATAGGCGACGGCGCTCCTCGTCGATGGCGGCGGAAACCGGGTCCGGGAAGTGGGACAGGCCCGCTGGCGCATAGCCGGGCGCGGGGCGCCGCACCGCGTCGACGTGGATCATCCAGCCGCTGCCCAGTCCTGACAGGGCCTGGTTGATGCGGAAGGAGACCAGTTCGCGCTGCTCTTCCGTGCTGCTGGCGTTGTCCCCGCCGCGGTAGATCCAGGCGGCCATGAAGGCGCCGTTCTTGCCGACGACGATGCCATCGTCGACCATGGCGGCATAGTTCAGCAGGTCGGCCAGCCCTGCATCGCGCGAGCGGTGCTTTTTCAGCCGCATGCCGGCGCCCGCCGTGCGGATGCGCGCGTACAGGATGGACAGCATCAGGCAGCCGCATGCCGCCATGGCGATGGAGATCGTTTCGGTCATTTGTACTGTCTCCCCTGGCTGCCCGTATTGACGCGGAAGGGCGTGCTGCGCGCGGCATAGTAACGACGGTAGCGGCGGTGGCGCAGGTACACCTGGCGCAGCCGCGGATCGTGCGCCGCCATCAGGCGGCAGGCGAAGAGGGCGCCCGTCCAAAGCAGCAGCCCCACCACCGATGCTCGCAGCTCCTGCGCGCTGAAAATGAGCGCGAAGGCCAGGAGGCCGGAAAACATGACGAGTTCCCGGTCTCCGCCCATGAACAGGTTATGCCGGTTGCCTGCCCGGCGGATGGGGATGGCACGCAGGGCCATGGCTATGCGATCCGCGTGCCGGTGCACAGCACTGCATGGCGGATGCCGCCACACAGCATGTCGCCTGCCGCTGCGATTTCTGCGCCGCGCCCGAAGAAGGTGCTCATCACGTTTTGCGCACCCACCAGCAGCGCCATCACCAGCACGATGAAGATCAGTGTACGGAAGAACCCATTCAGGTCGCCGCCGAAAATGAGCACGCCGCCGGCGATGACGATGCCGATGATGGACAGTGCGAACGCCACGGGGCCGGTGACGGAGTTGCGCAGGTTTTCCAGCCAGCTCTCATAGGGCAGCGAGCCACCGGTGCCGGCGGCGGCATGGGCCTGGTGCGGCAAGGACAGGAACAGCAGGACTATGGCGGCAGCGCACAGCCAGAATTGCGCCTTGGCGTGCATGTGGCCCGGCGGGCCAGGCAGGAATGTAAGCATCGGGAGCTCCTCAGAGTAGATGGGTGAGATAGCGGCCGTCCGCGTAGCCGGAAACCTCGAGGATTTCCTGCACGCGGCGGCCAGTGGGAGTACGGGCGATATGCACGACCATGTGGACCACCTCGCCGATCAGTGGCTCAATGTCGGCCGGGGCCGATGCGTTGCGGGTGATGAGGGACTTGAGGCGCACTAGGCCTGCCGCCGGATTGTTCGCGTGCAGGGTGGCGGCGCCTCCCTCGTGGCCTGTATTCCAGGCGTCGAGCAGGTCCAGCGCTTCGGGGCCGCGCACCTCGCCGACCAGGATGCGGTCGGGACGCATGCGCAGGGCGGCTTTCAGCAGGGCCGTCATGGACACGTCGAAGGAGGTGTGGTACTGCACGAAGTTCTCGGCGGCGCATTGGATTTCCCCCGTGTCTTCGATGATGAAGACGCGTTCGCCGGGATCGCAGGCCACCATTTCGTTGATGATGGCGTTGACCAGCGTGGTCTTGCCGGAGCCGGTGCCGCCCGTGACGAGGATGTTGCGGTGGCCTGCCACCGCCTTCCGCAGGACTTCGCAATGGTGCGCTGTCATGGTGCCAGCAGCGGCATACTCGTCCAGCGTGTAGATGGCCACGGCTTTCTTGCGGATGGCAAAGGTGGGCGAGGGGACGACCGGCGGTAGCTGGCCGGCGAAGCGAGAGCCATCGAGCGGCAGTTCGCCTTCCAGCAGGGGCTTGCCGCGCGTGACTTCCTTGCCATGGTAGCCCGCCACGGTCTTCACGATGGCCTCGGCCTGCGCCGCGCGCAGGGTGCCGATGCATTGCATCCGTTCGCCGAGCCGCTCCTGCCACAGCCTGCCGTCGGCATTGAGCATGACTTCCACCGTGCGAGGATCGTTCAGCGCGGCCATCAGGAGGGGACCCATGTCGCGTTCCAGCTTGCGCCGGGCCCGGTCCTTCAGCGTGGAAAAGTCTTCGGTTTCAGCCATGA
>JAMNYN010000476.1 GCA_023622805.1 Pseudomonadota bacterium
CGAGCGTCCATTCCCGGCAGACGATGCGCACCGGCTCGGGCAGCTGGGTGGCCGGAGCGATCAGCCGGTAGGCGATGGATTTGGGCACCGCATCCGCCACGCCGACCCGGAACTCCAGCATGCGGCCCTTGGTCGGCTGTTCGCGCACCGCCTCCTCGATTTCAGCGCCCAGCGAGAAGATCTCCTCGGCATAGCCCAGCACCAGGCGACCGGTCTCGGTGAGCACCAGCCCGCGCCCGCTCTTGGCGAACAGCGGACTGCCCAAAGCCTCTTCGAGCAGCTGGATCTGGCCGCTGATGGTCTGCGGCGTCAGGTGCAGCTGCTCGCTGGCCCGGGCCACGCTGCCGCACTTTGCCACCTGCCTGAAGTAGAGAAGATGTTTGTAGTTCATGCCAAGCATCCGGTTTTTTCGAATGATGCACCCATATTTTTCGGATTTACAAGCTGCGGCAAGACCCTTAACTTGACACTGTCTCCCTCTCAATGCGCTCGACCCAAGGAGTGAACGCCATGTCAAGAGTCCTCATCCCCTTCGACGGCTCGGCCAGTGCGCAGTGCGGCCTGCTTCACGTCGTCAGCGAGTTCGCCAGGCACCCGGACCTCGAACTGCACCTGATCAACGTGCAAGCCCCCTTCTCCAAGCATGTCTGCGACTTCAGCAGCCACAGCGCACGCATGGAGCTCCACCAGGAAGAGGCCGAAAAAGCACTGGCCCCGGCCCGGCAGATACTGGAGCATTCCGGCATTCCCTTCACCGTGCATACGGAAGTCGGCGACAAGGCCGATTGCATCGTGGCGGCGGCCCGGCGCCTGCAGTGCGATGTCATCGTGATGAGCACCGCGCGCAAGAGTTCACTGGTGCGCTGGGTCGAGGACTCGGTCACCAACCAGGTGATAGAGCGCACCACCGTGCCCGTGGAAGTGATTGCCGGGGAAGCCGCCTCCAAGCTCGAGCGCGTGGGCATTCCCGCAGGCGTAGGCGCCGGCCTGGTCGCGCTGTGGATGGCTGCCAACTGAGGCGACACCGATAGACCGCACAGGCTGCTGCGCCGTGAACCCTGTCGAATCCTTCGCCACCGCCCCCATGTGGGCCGGCTTCATCGCCTTCGTGCTGGCCATGCTGGCCCTGGATCTGTTCGTGCTCGGCGGACGCAAGGCCCACCGGGTCTCGGTCAGGGAGGCCACGGGCTGGGTGGTGGCCTGGATGGGCCTGGCCCTCGCCTTCGGTGCGCTGCTGTGGTTCTACCTCGACGGCACGGCCGGCCGCGTGACGGCGAACGGCAAGGCACTGGAGTTCCTGACGGGCTACCTGATCGAGCAGACCTTGTCGATCGACAACATGTTCGTCTTCGTGCTGATCTTCAGGTACTTCGCCGTCCCGCCGGAATTGCAGCGCCGCGTGCTGCTATACGGCGTGCTGGGCGCGATCGTCATGCGTGCCGGCCTGATCCTGGGCGGCGTCTGGCTGGTGTCGGAATTCTCCTGGGTGCTCTACCTGTTCGGCCTGTTCCTGGTCGTGACCGGAATCAAGATGCTGGTCATGGCCGACAGCCAGCCCGACCTGGCGAAGAACCCCGTCCTGGGCTGGCTGCGCGGCCACCTGCGCCTGACTCCGGCGTTTCATGGCGAGGCCTTCTTCGTGCGCCTCGACGGTCTGCGCCATGCGACGCCCATGTTCCTGGTGCTGGTGATGATAGAAGCCAGCGACCTGGTCTTTGCCGTCGACAGCATCCCGGCCATCTTCGCCGTCACCACCGACCCCTTCATCGTCTTCACATCCAATATCTTCGCCATCATGGGCTTGCGGGCGCTGTATTTTCTGCTGGCCGACATGGCCGAGCGCTTTCACCTGCTCAAGTACGGCCTGGCCCTGGTGCTGGTCTTCATCGGCGGCAAGATGCTGGCCATGCCCTGGTTCCATATGCCGGTGCAATGGTCGCTGCTGGTCGTCGGCGCGGTCATTCTGACGTCCGTGCTCCTGAGCTTGAAGCGATCGGAGCGCAAACCGTCCAGGCGCGTGTCATGAACGGCGCTGGGCCTCAGGGGTGCCAGAAACTCGCCCGCGGCGCCACGGTCGCCGAATTGCCGGCCAGCGCATAGGACAGCTGGTTGGCCGCGGCGACCACGGTCTGCGCCAGGGCTTCGAGCTTGGCCTGGGGCAGGCGCGAGGCCGGGCCGGAAATGCACACCGAGCCCAGCAGCCGCCAGTGCATGCCGAACACCGGCGCCGAGACCGTGGCCACGCCCTGCTCGCGCTCGCCTATGGACCAGTGGAAGCCGCGCTGGCGGATCTGCTCGTAGATTTCACCCGGCTCGCCGGAAAACGCCAGGATCACGCGGCCCGGCGAGCCATGGTCCAGCGGCAGGCCTTCGCCCATGCGCGCATGGTGGCGCAGGGCCTGCGGGCCTTCCACACGCACCAGGCAGGTGCGCACATTGCCTTCGCGCACCTAGAATGCCGCGCTT
>JAMNYN010000757.1 GCA_023622805.1 Pseudomonadota bacterium
GTTACGGCATTGAGTTCGCGGCATCCCTGTTTGGTGCGAAGAAGGTGACCGCCTACCTCGAACGCCTCAAGCCGGCCCAGGATGCGCTGGGTCGGTACAACGATCTGGTGGTGGCCGAGCAGGTGTTCACCCGCATGCTGCCCAGGCAGCCCCAGGCCTGGTTTGCGCTGGGCTGGCTGGCGGCGCGGCGCCCGGACTTGCTGGATGCCTCACGGCGCAGCCTGAGGAAATGGGCCAAGGCGCGGGGCTTCTGGTGAGTGTCATCGGCCTGATTGCAAAAAAATAAGCATTTCTTTCTGCAAGGTCGGAAAACCAGGGTTAGAATACGAAGCTTAGCGGCTGTAGCTCAGCTGGATAGAGTACTTGGCTACGAACCAAGGGGTCGTGGGTTCGATTCCTGCCAGCCGCACCAAAACGACAAACCTCAGAACAGAAATGTTCTGAGGTTTTTTCGTTTTTCGCGCCAGGAAACGGAGTCAGTGATCCGTAGCGCCATCCGCAGTCGCTCAGACTGGCATGTCCCAGGTCAGGGGCAGCGAGGAAGGGCCGCCCCGCACCGAGGCTGCCGTCCCCCTCCACCGCAGGTTGAGAGGGGGAAGCCGCGTCAGCGGCTCAGGGGGTGCTGCCGTTCCTGGGGAACACCAGCGTGAACGTGGTACCTGTGTCGGGCCCGCTGAGCACTTCGATCTGTCCGCCGTGGCGCACGACCACGGTCTGGACAAAGGTCAGTCCCAGGCCCACGCCGCTGGTTTGCGCATCGTGCTGGTGCTGCAGCCTGTCGAAGGCCTGGAACAGCCGGCCTTGCTGCTCGGCCGGAATGCCGGGGCCTGCATCGTGCACCGACAGGGCCCAGGCCGCATCGCGCGCGACCAGCGTGCATTCGATGCTGGGCGCGGTCTGGCTGCGGCGCTGCGCCGGCGGCTGGCCGTATTTGATGGCGTTGCCTATGACATTCGCGATGGCGCGGCGCAGCAGCGAAGCGTCGCCCCAGACCAGGGCCGCCTGTTCCGACGGCTGGTGGACCAGCACCATGCCTTGGGCGCTGGCCTGTGCCCAGCTGTCGTCTACGGCCTGCTCCAGCACCCAGGCCAGGTCCACGCTTTCCTGGCGCAAAGGCTGGTGCTGGGCGCGCGCCAGGTGCACGAAATCGTCGGCCAGGGTCAGCGAAGACTGGGCGTAGCGCGCGATGCGCTCCGTCAGCTCGGGCGTCACCTGGGCCCCATAGGCGCGCTGCATTTCCAGCAAGGTGAGGATGGAGCCTATGGGCGCGCGTATGTCGTGCGAAATGAAGTGCATGGCCTGGTCGCGCTGGGCCAGGGCGCGCCGCATGTCGCTCAGGTCGACCAGGGTGACGATCCAGCCGGTGGTGGTGCCCGTGGCCAGGGGCTTGCGCAGCAGCAACAGGCTGCGCCCCAGGCGGTCGTCCCCTTCGGCCTGCGTGGGCGGCTGGCCCGCGCGCAGACTGTCGGCGGTGAGCAGCGGGGCGCCGCTGTCGCGGTCCTTGAGGTCTTGCAGCAGCGCGGGCAGGCCCAGGCCGACAATCTCCTGCTGGCCCAGGCTGGCGGCGTACTGCTGGGCCAGGGTGTTGGCCAGCAGCACCCGGCCCTGGTCGTCGCAGACAAAGGTGGCGGACGGCAGCTGCAGCAGGCTTTCGCTGACGAAGTGGTGCAGTTCGCGCAGCTGGCGTGAAGCATGCTCGACGGCGCTGATGCGGCGCTCGAGGAAATCGCCCCGCACCAGGCCGCCGGCCTGCATCAGGGGCAGGCCTTGCCGCTGCAGGTCCTGCATTTCCAGGCCCAGGAAGTGGGCTGCGGCATTCAGGCGCCGCCAGCTCCACAGCGGATAAATCAAGACCAGGGCCACCAAGGCGGCGGCCGGTGCGAACTGCACGCCCGCCACCAGCGGCGCCAGGCCGGTGGCCAGCAGGGTCAGGCCGACCAGGGCGGCGCAGACCATCAGCGCCGTGGACGGGCCCAGCACCGTCAGCGCGACCAGGGCCAGCAGCACGGGAACGGCATTGAACAGGCGGTTGGCCCAGGGCGATGCGGGTTGCAGGTGGCGGCCCTGCAGCGTGCCGTTGAGCACATGGGCGACCATGTCCACATTGGGCAGTTGTCGCAGGCCTGTGCCCGAAGGGGGCACAAAGCCCTGGCCCAGGCCGGTGGCGGTCGCGCCTATCAGCACGTATTTGTGGCGAAACGCCGCGGCCGGAATCGTGCCCCGCAGCACGTCGATGTAGGAGTAGCGGGTGAATGGTGGATTGGCCTTGGCGAAATTGATGATTTCGCGCTGCTGGCGCTGCCAGCTGCCGCCGGCGCCGGCAGGCTTGGCCTGTACCGGCGGGTTGCAGATGTCTGGCGCGGCTTGTGTCAGGCACTGCATGGCCAGGGCCAGATGCGGCCAGGGCTTGCCTTGCGGGCCTTGCCAGGCAAAGAAACTGCGCGCCACGCCATCGGTGTCGACCT
>JAMNYN010000548.1 GCA_023622805.1 Pseudomonadota bacterium
ACACGGCCAACGCAATGGCAAGTCGAGTCTTGCCGAGGCCGACCTCGTCGGCGACCAGCACTCCCGGCTGTTCTTGCAATTGCCTGCGGATCCACGCGAGCGACCTATCCTGATCAGCGCGCCACAGGGATGGGTAGCTGGCCAGTTCGCCCAAGCGCTCCCAGACCCTGCTCCAATCAAGCTGCTGCTTCATCCGGTATTCCTTTCCATCCTGGGTGCGTTAAAGGTGCCGGGCATGCTTCGGCCGATGGCGAACTCCACGTTTGTGCGATGTCGTGGATCAGATTTTGGTACGCTGCCCCGAGCGGCGTATCGAGCTCCAGCCAGGCCGGCACGAAGCCCGGTTGCAGGAGGGCCGGGAACAGGTTGACGTCGGCCTTGATGATGGCCGCGCGGTCCATCAGCGAAACTTGTTCAAGCAGCAAGAAGCGCAGCTGGCTGAGCCATACTGGAAATTGTTCCTTCGTTAGCATGCAGTTGCGGTGTCCGATTGCCTCGATCAGCGTGGCAAGCAATTTCAGCGGATAGCGCGCCGCCAGCGTGGAAGCCGTAGCGCGCCTGATGACAGGCTGCGGCGAATCCGGGTCGGGCAGGTAGGGTGGGGCGGCTGGAAAGGCCAGCAAGGCCTCAAGGGCGCTGTCGATGCTCACTTCGTTGGGAGCCTGGCGGCAGCAGGTACCGTCCTCACCCAGCACGGCAACTTCGTGTATTTCGCTGGCCGCACCGCTGCCAGCAGGCAGTCGTACCCGGATGATGGGTGGCAGCGTGACAGCAGGCAGCGGCAGGTATGCTGCGTCTGCACTCACGGCGATCCAGGCATCCATGGCATCGAGCTGAACTTCTAGCGCCGTTGGCTCGTCCGTACCGCGCACCAGCAGCAGACGTCCTTTTTCGACACGTGCGAGCACCACCGGCGATGGTGCACGCGGCACGAGGACAGGTTCGCCGCCCCCAGCTTGCAATGCCTTGATTTCTGCGGGTGCCAGAATGTCGCCGCAGGCAAGCGCTCTCCAGACCTGCGGTACTTCTTGCCTGTCCACCAGCACGACACCAGCCTCCACATTGCCCGCCTGTTGCCGTGCAGGCCCTTTCCTGCCAATGGCCGCCTTGGACAGCAGGCCGGCCCGCGACAGGTTGCCTGAACCCAGATACAGGAAGGTCATGGTTCCTTTGGCATCGTGCGAGACACGCGTCAGGCCAGCAATGTATTTGGCATGCAGAAAGGTTCTGCCACTTCCCTGTTTCGTTGCCAGCGGATCTGCTGGCGAACACAGGGTCCAGCCATCGATTTTGCCGCTAGCCCATCTTTTAGGATGGGCGGCTAGCCACGGCGCGAGCGCCCCGGCCTGGCCCGTATTCAACACCAGATAGCGCTCTCCACGCACGGCGAGTTCGTCAAGCTTTGCCAGCACTTCCGGCTTGTCGCCGGCACTGTTGGCAGACTGCTCCCAGAAGCCGGAACCGATGATTAGGCTGCTTGCCCCGTTGTCCGGAAAGACTTTCCTGATCTGTGAAAACAGGGATGCATCGAGGCTATGTACGAAACGCGGCGATTCGTCACCCCGGCGCCGGGCCAGCAAACGTTTCCAGTCGTCCAGCCAACCAGTGGCGAGCGACTGGTTTGACAGCGCTGCCGTGCTGTACGGGTACAGGGTTTGCATCAGGCGTTCGAAGAATGCCAGCGCAGCCGTCATGTCGGCACGGTTGTCGCCCGGTGCTGACACGTCGTCGATCGCATGCTCTGTTGACCAGAACATGTCGATTTGCTTGCCATTGCCCCACGTCTCGCGCGTCCAGTTGCCTGTGGAGACCAGCAGCCGGAAAGAGGTCGGAGCGGCAAACTTCGCGTCGGCAAAGCCGAGCAGCGCCACCTTTGCATGCATCAGCGATGTCTGTTCCGCCCAATGGGGCAGTTCACAATGTTCCAGTTGCAGCATTCCGGGCACTGCCAAGGGGCGTAGCCGCGGCGCGGAAGCGTCGAGCATCAGGATCGACCTGACGAGACCGTTGGCTGCGCGCTCAACCGGGTTCTCGCCGGTGAATGTGGCAACGAGACGCTCCAGTGTTTCCGTATCGGCGGACAAGCCACAGAGAAGCATATGGGTTCCGAATAGCTTGTCCGGCGGCGCAAACAGCGCTTCGAGGTCACGGCGATCATGCGTCATGGTGATTGCCTCCCTGAATCTCGTTGTATAGCCGCTTAAGGCGCAGCAAGGGGCGCGGCACGGGCAGTGCATCAAGCGACAAAGCGTCTTCTGATGGATCGGTTGGCTCGGCAGCGATCAGTGTGGCCGTGTAACCCATGCCGCGGTCCAGCTCTTGCTGGCTCACGGTAAATACCTGAGGAACACGGGTGGCGAGCGCCCGGATACGCCGCTCCAGATCGGTAGTTTGCACCTGCTCGTTGCAAAAGAAGCGGATGTCGGCAGGCAGGTCGGACAGCTTGTCCAGCCGCGCCGCCAG
>JAMNYN010000236.1 GCA_023622805.1 Pseudomonadota bacterium
CGATCTGCCGGTGCCCGCGCCCAGCATAGAGCTGCCGGGCGACCAGGTGGTCAGCGAGCAGGTTGTGGCGCAAAGCGCGCTGCTGCAGTTGCGCGAGGCCATGGTCGCGCTGGCCGAAGCCGAAGTGCAGCGCGAGCGCACCGCCTCCATGCCCACCGTGATGCTCGAAGCCGCACGCAACCGGGCTTCACGGCTGCCCACCCAGTCCAACAGCACCACCGTCAACATCGTCATGCAGGCCAGTCTGGAAGGCATGGGCCTGGCCAGCCAGGGCTTGCAGCAGGCCGCGCTGGAGCGCGCCGAGGCGGCGCGACTCGATTTGGCACAGCAGCGCCACGAACTGCAGGTGCAGGTGCTCCAGTTGCTGGACCGACGCGCTTCCGACCAGACCCTGCTGACCGGCTATGCCGAATCGGTGCTGACGCTGGAGAACACCCTGGCATCGTTTCGCCGCCAATACGAATCCGGCTACAAAAGCTGGCTCGATGTACTGAACGCGGTACGCGAGCTGGCAGACCAGCAAATGCAACAAGCCCAGGTGCAAGCCAGTTGGCGCGTCAACAGCTTGCGCCTGACCGCCCGCATGGGGCGGCTGGACGAGCCCGGCCAGGCCTTTTCGGCGCCTCAGGAACCAAGATAACTCCCGATGAAACCCGTATCTCTGCCCGAATTGCAGGCCCTGCTGGGCAAGCTGCGCATCAGCGCCAACGCCGGCCTGCTGGCCCAGGCCCATGCCCACACACTGCAAGCCTTGCCGCAAGCCCAAGCGCTGGACCAGCTGCGGCATCTGCTGGCCGAGGCCGGCTTGAAGGACCTTCAGGCGGCCCTGCTGGCCTGGCCCCGCCTTGATCCACGCAGGCTGCCCGCGCTGCTCTGGTTCGAAGACGAATGGTGGCTGGCCGAACGCCCGGCGCCCGGTCAGGTCACGTTGAGCCGCACCGGCGCGGCCACACGCGAATGCGCCGAAGATGCATTGCATGCAGCCTGTGCGCTGTGGCTGCGGGGCCCTGCACGGCACAACGCAGATGGTGCGACCGAAGACGATGGCAACCCGGCGCTGCGCATGGTCTGTCGCGAGCTGCTGCGCAGCCGGGGGTGGATTGCGCGTGTGGCGGTGGCCACGTTGCTGGTGAACCTGCTGGCCATTCCTACGTCCATCTTCGCCATGCAGGTCTATGACCGGGTCGTGCCCACTATGGCCTATGCGACGCTGACCACGCTGTCCGTAGGAATGCTGTTGATGGTGGGCCTGGACTGGCTGCTCAAGACCTTGCGTGCCCATATTCTGGACAGCGTAGCCAGCGGCATGGACCAGCGTTTGTCCCAGCAGGTCTATGAGCATCTGCTGCGCGTACAGCTCGATCAGCAGCCGCGCAGCCTGGGCACACTGGCCGCGCAGGTCGGCGCGCTGGACTCGGTACGCCAGTTCTTCTCCTCCAGCATCATCTTCGGCCTGGTGGACCTGCCGTTCGCGCTGCTGTTCATCGGCCTGATCGCCTTGATCGGCGGCCATATCGGCTGGGTCTACGCCGGTATATTGCCGGTGGCGCTGCTACTGAGTCTGTACACCCGGCTGCGCCTGCGCCGGCTGACCCGGCAGCAGATGGTGCGCAGCAACGAACGCCAAGGCCTGCTGGTGGACAGCATCCGCGGCGCGGAAACCATACGCGCCAGCAACGCAGGCTGGCGTTTCGCCCAGGACTGGCAAGCACTGAGCCAGTCGATCGCCGGCTACAGCATCCAGCAAAAAGCCCTGGCCCACTTCAGCACCACCACCACCGGCAGCCTGTCCACGCTGGCCTACGTGGCCGCCATCGTCGTCGGCGTATGGCAGGTCGAAGCCGGGCACCTCACCATGGGCGGCATGATCGCCTGCAGCATCCTGGGCGGGCGCGTTATCGGCCCCGTCGCCCAGGGCGTGCAGTATCTGGTGCAGTGGCAGCAGGTCAGCGAATCGCTGCAGATGGTCAACGGTTTGCTGCGCCTGAGTCCCGAGCGGCGCCCGCAGCAGACCCTGCTGCTGCCTGACCAGGCGCCTGACTCCCTGGCCGTGGAACAACTGCGCTTCACCTTCTCGCAGTCCCCCATCCAGCTGCTGAACATCCCCCGCTTGCAGTTCAAGTCCGGCGAGCGTGTGCTGCTGCTCGGCCCGATTGGCGGCGGCAAATCCACGCTGCTCAAGGTGCTGGCCGGCCTGTACCGCCCCAGCGAAGGGCGCGTGCGCCTGGGCGACGCCGATCTGTGGGAGGTAGATCCCCAGATGGTCAGCGCCCAGGTCGGCTACCTGCCGCAGAACGTGCACTTGTTCAAGGGTACGCTGCGCAGCAACCTGGCGCTGTCCGGTGCCGTCAGTGATTCGGCCATGCTCGAAACCGTGCGTGCGCTGGGGCTGGATCAGGTCGCTGCCGGCAGCCCGCAGGGCATGGATATGGAAATCAGCGAAGGTGGCGAAGGTC
>JAMNYN010000680.1 GCA_023622805.1 Pseudomonadota bacterium
TCGGCCTGGACCATCAACCGCGTGCTTTGCAGCAGCGCGGCGCGCGCCTGGGCGTCCTGCAGCGCGGCGGCGCTGGCTTGGGACAGCTTGCCGAACAGGTCGACTTCGTACGACAGGGTCAGGCCTGCCGTGCCCAGCGTCGTCGGCGTGCTGCCGCCAGCGGACTGGGCGCCGGCCTGGCGTGCCACGCCCGCCGAAGCGCCGATCTGCGGCAGGCGCTGGGCATCGGCCGAGCGCAGGAGCGAGCGGGCTTCGGCCAGGCGCGCGGCCGCCACCTGGATGTCGGTATTGGCGTCGCCCGCGCGCTCGACGAGGTGGCTCAACTGCGGGTCGGCGAATGCCAGCCACCAGGCGCCGCGCGGCTGGGCTTCAGCCGCGGGGGCCGTGGTCCAGATGGCGCCGCCTTCGGCGCTGCTGAAGGTGGCGGGCAGCTCAACGCCCGCATGTTCGGCCGGGGCCGGCAAGGCGCTGGCGCAACCGGCGAGCACCAGGGCGGCGAACAGCGGCGCGAGACGCGCCAGGGGTTGGCTCGTCAACAATGGCATGGCTTTCATGGAATGGATCCTCTTCTTATTCATCGTGGCCCCGCGGCGCGGCGAGCACGGGGTGGGCTACGGCGCCCGAGCCAGGCTGCGCCAAGGGCGCTGCGGGGCTGGGGTGCTGCAGCAGCGGCCGGTTGCCGGCCAGGCGGCGCAGTACGACGTAGAACACGGGCGTGAGGAACAGACCGAAGGCCGTCACGCCGATCATTCCGAAGAACACCGCCACGCCCATGGCGCTGCGCATTTCCGCGCCCGCGCCGGTGGCCAGCACCAGGGGCAGCACGCCCATGACGAAGGCCAGCGAGGTCATCAGGATCGGGCGCAGTCGCAGGCGGCTGGCCTCGATGGCGGCCTGCACGGGCGTGCGCCCGGCGAACTCCAGCTCGCGCGCAAACTCCACGATCAGGATGGCGTTCTTCGCCGACAGCCCGACCAGCACGATCAGCCCGATCTGCGTGAACACGTTGTTGTCCCCGCCGGTGAGCCAGACCCCCGTCATCGCCGCGAGCAAGCCCATGGGCACGATCAGGATGATGGCAATCGGCAGCGTGAGGCTTTCGTACTGCGCGGCCAGCACCAGGAACACCAGCAGGATGGCCAGCGGGAAGACCAGGACGGCGGAATTGCCGGCCAGGATTTCCTGGTAGGTCAGCTCAGTCCACTCAAAGCCGATGCCTTGGGGCAGCGTCTCGGCGGCCACGCGCTCGATGGCGGCCTGGGCCTGGCCAGACGAGAAGCCGGGCGCGGGCCCGCCGCTCACGTCGGCGGCCAGGAAGCCGTTGTAGCGCATGGCACGCTCGGGGCCGAAGCTGGGTTCGAGCTTCATCAGCGCCGACAAAGGCACCATCTCGCCCGTGGTGGAGCGCACTTTCAGCAGGCCCACGTCTTCGGCGCGCGCACGGTAGGCCGCATCGGCTTGCACGCGCACGCTGTAAGTGCGGCCGAACTGGTTGAAGTCGTTGGCGTACAGGCTGCCCAGGTAGATTTGCAGGGTCTCGAAGATGTCGGTCACCGGCACGCCCAGTTGGCGCGCCTTGGTGCGGTCGATCTGCGCATAGAGCTGCGGCACGTTGACCTGCCAGCTGGTGAACAGCCCGGCGAGTTCCGGCGTCTGGTAGGCCTTGGCCATGAAGGCTTTGACGGCCGAGTCCATGGCGGCGTAGCCCAGCGAGGCACGGTCTTCGATCTGCAGCTTGAAGCCGCCCGTCGTGCCCAGGCCCGCCACGGGTGGTGGCGGGAACATGGCGATGAAGGCTTCCTGGATGCCGGCAAAGTCCTGGTTCAGCTGACCGGCCACGGCCGCGCCGCTCTGGTCGGCGCGCTTGCGCTCGGCAAACGGCTTGAGGGTGATGAACACCACGCCCGAATTCGAGCTGTTGGTGAAGCCGTTGATCGACAGGCCCGGAAAGGCCAGCGCGTCTTCCACATTGGGGTTGTTCTTGACGATCTCGCCCATGCGGCGGATCACATCTTCGGTGCGGTCCAGCGTGGCGCCGTCGGGCAGCTGCGCAAAACCGACCAGGTACTGCTTGTCCTGCGCCGGCACGAAGCCGCCGGGAACGATCTTGAACAGGCCCCAGGTGGCGCCGACCAGCGCCAGGTAGATCACCAGCATCAGCGCCTTGCGGCCGATGACGCGCTGCACGCCGCCGCTGTAGGCATTCGAGCCGCGCTGGAACAAGCGGTTGAAGCCGCGGAAAAAGCCGCCGAAGACCCGGTCCATGCCGCGCGTCAGCGCGTCCTTGGGCGCGTCGTGGCCCTTGAGCAGCAAGGCGCTGAGCGCGGGCGCCAGCGTCAGCGAATTGATCGCCGAAATCACCGTGGAAATCGCAATCGTCACCGCGAACTGGCGGTAGAACTGGCCCGTGAGCCCGCTGATGAAGGCCAGCGGCACGAACACCGCGACCAGCACCAGGGCGATGGCGATGATGGGGCCCGAGACTTCGCGCATGGCGCGGTAAGTGGCTTCGCGCGGCGTCAAGCCCATCTCGATGTTGCGCTCCACGTTCTCCACCACCACGATGGCGTCATCGACGACGATGCCGATGGCCAGCACCAGGCCGAACAGGCTCAGCGCATTGATGGAAAAGCCCAGCAGGTGCAGCACGGCGAACGTGCCCACCACCGACACCGGCACGGCCAGCAGCGGAATGATGGAGGCGCGCCAGGTCTGCAGGAACAGCACCACCACCAACACCACCAGCGCGACGGCTTCGAGCAGCGTGGTGATCACCGAGCGGATCGAGGCGCGCACGAACTGCGTGGGGTCGTAGGCAATGCGGAACTCCACGCCTTCGGGCATGTTCTTTTGCAGCTCGGCCATGGTGGCGCGCACGTTGGCGGAGATGTCCAGCGCGTTCGAGCCCGGGGCCTGGAACACGCCCATGCCCACGGCGGGCTCGTTGTTGAGCAACGAACGCAGCGAATAGTCGGCCGCGCCCAGTTCAAGGCGAGCCACGTCGCGCAGACGCGTCACGGCGCCGTCGGCACCGGTCTTGACGATGATGTCGCCGAATTCCTCTTCGGTCTGCAGTCGGCCCTGGGCATTGATCGACAGCTGCATGTCCACGCCGGGCAGGCCGGGCGAAGCGCCGACCACGCCGGCCGCGGCCTGCACGTTCTGGCCGCGGATGGCGGCCACCACGTCAGCCGCCGACAGGCCGCGCTGCGCGACTTTCTGCGGATCCAGCCAGGCGCGCATGGCGTAGTCGCCGCCGCCAAAGATCTGCACCTGGCCCACGCCCTGGATGCGGGCCAGGCGGTCCTTGACATTGAGCACGGCGTAGTTGCGCAGGTAGTCGATGTCGTAGCGGCCGTTGGACGACACCATGTGCACGACCATGGTCAGGTCGGGCGCGCTCTTGATGGTGGTGATGCCCAGACGGCGCACTTCCTCGGGCAGGCGCGGCTCGGCTTGCGAGACGCGGTTTTGCACCAGCTGCTGGGCCTTGTCCGGGTCGGTGCCCAGGGCGAAGGTCACCGTCAGCGTCATCACGCCGTCGGTCGTGGCCTGGCTGCCCATGTAGAGCATGCCTTCGACGCCGTTGATGGATTCCTCCAGCGGCGTGGCCACGGTTTCGGCGATCACCTTGGGGTTGGCGCCCGGGTACTGGGCGCGCACCACCACCGAAGGCGGCGCGACGTCGGGATACTCCGAGATCGGCAGAGCGCGCAAGGCGATCAGGCCGGACAGGAAGATCAGCACCGACAGCACCCCGGCAAAAATGGGGCGGTCAATGAAAAAGCGGGAGAGATTCATACATTTGTATTTGGTTATTCGTGGCGTGCACACCGAGCGCGGCCTCCGCAACTGGCTTGCCCCAGCTCAGGGGTACCGAGCAAGGGCCGCCCCGCAGCGAGGATGCCGTCCCCCTCCACCGAAGGTTGAGAGGGAGAAGCGACGCAAGTCGCTCAGGGGGTGCTTCAGGATTTCGCCATGGGCACGTCTTGCGGGGCGATGTGGGCGCCGGGGCGCACGCGTTGCAGGCCGTTGACGACGATGCGCTCGCCGGCCTTGAGGCCCGAAGTGACGATACGCAGGCCGTTCACCGGCGCGCCCAGCTGCACTTCGCGGTACTCGGCCAGGTTGTCCGCGCCCACCACCATCACGTACTTCTTGCTCTGGTCCGTGCCCACGGCGCGCTCGTTGACCAGCACGGCCTGGGTGCTGCGCGCCTGGCCCATGCGTATGCGCGCGAACTGGCCGGGCATGAGGGCGCCGTCAGCGTTGTCGAACATGGCGCGCACGCGCACCGTGCCGCTCTGGGCATTGACCTGGTTGTCGATGAGCTGCAAATGGCCGGTATGCGGCGTGCTGCCGGCCGTGCCCGTGCCCATTTGCACGGGAATGCGCTCTATGCGCCCACGCCCGCCCTGGCCCGCCTCCAGTCCGTCCAGCGCCCGGACCACCACCTGCTCGTCGCTGTCGAAGCTGGCGTAGATCGGGCTCACCGAGACCAGCGTGGTCAGCACCGGCGCGCCGGCGCCCGAGGCCACGAGGTTGCCCACGGTGACTTCCACGCGGCCCGCGCGGCCGGCGATAGGTGCGCGCACCTGGGTGTAGCCGAGGTTGAGGCGCGCGGTCTGCAAGGCGGCCTGGGCGGCGCGCAGATTGGCGTCGGCTTCGCGCTGGGCGTTCACGCGCTCGTCGAGCTCACGCTGGGCGATGGCGCGCTCTTCCCACAGCCGGGTCGCACGCTCCATTTCGCTGTGGGTGTACGACAGCCGGGCCTGGGCCGCGACCACCTGGGCCTGGGCGCGGTCGACTTCGGCCGCAAACGGCGCGGCATCCACGCTGAACAGCAGGTCGCCCTGCTTGACCAGCGCACCTTCGCGAAAGTGCACGGCCTGCACGGCACCGGCGACGCGCGGGCGGATGTCCACGCGCTGCACGGCTTCGAGCCGGCCCGAGAACTCGTCCCACAGCGCCACGTCCTGCTGCACGACCTGGGCCACGGAGACGGCGATGGCTGGTGGCGCGCTGACTTCTGCCGGCGCATTTGCCGGCGCATTGGCCGAGGCCTGCAGGCCGAACGCCGCGCCGCCGACGGCGGCAACGACGGCAGCGGCGATGGCCGTGGTGCGCCAGCGGCGGCGCATGGGGGAGATTAAAGAGTGGTTCATGGTCAGTACTGGTCTTGATAATGGTGGCGCACAGGAAAGCTGCGTTTTTTGGGTGCAACGCTCCCTTCCGGCGCAGAGGTCGGAAAATCAGCAGAAAACAGAAAATCAGTTATCGATGGCGCACGCGCCACCCGGACGCCATGAAACTGGCGCGATCCAGCGGGGAGGCAGCGAGGAAGGGCCGCCCCGCACCGAGGCTGCCGTCCCCCTCCACCGAAGGTTGAGAGGGGGAAGCCACAAAGTGGCTCAGGGGGTGCTTACGTACTACATCGCGTCGCCGCGAAGAACTGCTGGAACTGTTCCTGCACTTCCAGTGCGCAGGGACAGGGCCGGGGATCGGGCGTGAGCAGCGCATCGGGCCACTGCTGGGCCTTGTCGAAGACATGGCGCGCCACGCTCAGCCCCGCGGCCTCCAGTCGGGCCGCATAGGCCAGGGCCTCATCGCGCATGGGGTCGTTATGGCCCACCAGCACCAGGGTCGGCGGCAGGCCCGCGAGCCGCTGGGCGGCGCTGGGCACGGCATAGGGGTGCTCGGCGGCATAGGCCGAACCCAGGAACTGGCACCAGCCCTGGGCCCACTTGCAGTCCGTGGCCTCACCCGTCGCGGCACGCAGCGAAGGCGTTCCCACGCAGGGGTCCAGCATGGGAGACAGCAGGATCTGTCCGGCCAGCGGGGGATGGCGCTGGTCACGCGCCATCATGCACACGCCAGCCGCCAGATTGCCGCCGGCCTCCTCGCCGGCCAGATAGACCAGGGCACCCTTGCCGGCCAGCCGTGCGCGGTGCTTGAACGCCCACTGCAGCACGCCATAGCCGATCTCCAGCGGCTGCGGAAACGGATGGGCGGGCGACAGGGGGTAGGCCACCGACACCACGCGCGCACCGACCGCCTCGAACAAATGGGCGACGGTGCAGCCATTGTCCAGGTCGCCGGAAATGAAGGCGCCGCCATGGAAGTGCACCACCAGGGGCGAGGCTTCGCCCGCCTTCTTCCTGCCATAAAGGCGCACCGCCACCTCCTGACCGGACGCCAGGGCAATAACGTCGTCGGACTGGATGGTGGGCAAGAGGCGTTCAGGCAGGGTAGAGGGCATGGTGTGATCCGGACGAAACCGTGGAGACACAAATGTAAACGCTGCGGTCCTGGCCATAAACCCGGCAAATGCTGCAGCAGTGTTTCCAATTCCTGAACAATCAGCGCATAAAGCGCGTGTCAGAATTCCTTTCCCGCTGACCTGCCACCACCACCCATAAGGAGAGCCCATGGATCAGATACAAGCCATGCGCACATTTGCCCGCGTGGTGGAAGCCGGCACGTTCACGCATGCGGCCGACTCGCTGCAATTGCCCAAGGCCACCGTGACCAAGCATGTGCAGGCGCTGGAAGAGCGTCTGCGCGTGAAACTGCTCAATCGCACGACCCGCCGCGTGACGGTGACCACCGACGGCGCCGCCTATTACGACCGCGCCGTACGCCTGCTCGCCGACTTCGACGACATGGAAGCGAGCATGACCCATGCCCGGGCCAACCCGCGCGGCCGCTTGCGCATCGACGTCGGCACTTCGGTCGCGCGCCTGCTGATCATTCCGCGTCTGGCCGAATTCCAGCAACGCTACCCCGACATTCAGATCGACCTGGGCGTGAGCGACCGCACCATCGATCTGATCAGCGACAACGTCGACTGCGTGATCCGCGGCGGCGAACTCAGCGACCAGTCGCTGGTCGCACGACGCATAGGCAATCTGGAGTTCATCACCGTCGCCACGCCCGACTACCTCGCGCGCCACGGCACGCCCGCGCACCCGCTGGAGCTGGAATCCGGCCACCGCATCGTGACCTATTTCTCGCCGGTCTCGCAGCGCCGCTACCCGCTGGAATTCCACCGCGACGGCGAAGTCGTGGAGGTTGCCAACAATCCGCACCTCACGGTGAACGAAAGCAATGCCTATGTGCTCGCCATCGTCGCCGGTCAGGGCATAGGCCAGATCACCACCGTCCAGGCGCAGCAGCATCTAGAGCGTGGCGAACTGGTCACGCTGCTGCCCGACTGGCCCCAGCCTGCGCTGCCGGTCTACGTGGTCTATCCGCCCAATCGCCACCTCAGCGCCAAGGTGCGCGCGTTTGTCGACTGGGCGGCCGAGCTGTTCGCGCAGAACCCGCTGCTGCAGCGGGCCTAGGCAGGCGGCGTCACGCCTTGATGCCGTCTTGATGCGCGCAGCTCGCATCTCGATACGGCCTTGACGCCTGAGTCCTTAGATTCAAGGTCTCGCAACAACCAGCCTCCCGCAAGAGGCTGTGTCCCCATGAAACCCATCGCCATTCTCCAGCACGAAGCCACGCAAGGCCCGGGCGTGCTGCGCGAGCATCTGGATTCCCTGGACATTCCCTACCAACTGTTTTGCCCGCCGCTGGAAGGCAGCGCGCCGCGGCAGGCCCACGACTACAGCGCCGTGGTGTCCCTGGGCAGCAACCACTGCGCCAATGAGTGCCTGCCATGGATTGACGCCGAACTGGGCTTGCTGCGCGACGCCCAGCAGCACGACTTGCCGGTGCTGGGCCATTGCTTCGGCGCCCAGATGCTGGCGCGCGCCATGGACGCGCGCGTCTGGCGCAACACCTGCGCCAACATCGGCTGGAGCAAGGTCTGGGTGACCCAGCCCGCGCAGCAGCTGATGCGCCTGCCCGGCCAGACCACCATTTTTCACTGGCACTACGACACTTTCGACATTCCGCGCGGCGCCACGCGCACCATGTACGGCAAGCACTGCCTGAACAAGGGCTTTCGCCGCGGCCGCCAATGGGCCTTCCAGGGCCACCTCGAAGTCACGCCCGAAAGCGTACAGGCCTGGTGCGCCGCGGGCCACGATGAACTGGCATGCGCCCGTGGGCCGGCGGTGCAGAGCGAGGCGCAAATCCTGGCCGAACTGCCAGCGCGCGCGCTCGAACTGCGGGCCGCGGCGCACCGGGTCTACGGCGCCTGGACCGACCAGATCGAGCGCCCGGTCATGGCGGTGAGCGGTGGCTGGAACGCCTGAACAACTGAGCGCCTGCGCCAATTGGGTCGCTGAAAATCAGCCCCCAGGCCAAGGCAGCCTGCATGCGCCTTTACCCCGGCGGCTGCACTTCCTGGCGCATGTCTTCGACCAGCCGGTGGATGGCCGGCGCGTGGAACCGGCGGCCCATGCCGGCCGCGGCCAGGCGATGCAGGAGTGGACCCAGCGCTAGGGCCACCCAGTTCAGCCGGCCGCGAGGCACCTACCGGACCTTGGCTGCGGCCGTCGGCTCACCGCTCTCCGATGTGTCCACCAGCATTCGCACCTTGCCTGCGGCATCGACCGCCCCGGAAAAGCTGCGCTCCCCAGCGCTTAGTCCTTCGCGCTCTTCCCCCACCACGACGGTAACGATCTCGCCCACGCGGTAATTCCTGGTCGTCACCAGCAGTCCGACATCGCCCCCCGACGAGGCAGCGTCTATCTGTTGCGTGAAGTCGCGGGTCATCCATTGAACGGAAACAATCTCTTTCCTGGACAAGATTCCGGCGCTTGACGCCGGCGCGTCCGCGGCGCAACTGGCCAAAATGGCCGCGCACACGCAGACAACGGCAGTTCTGGCAACGATCTCGAGAATACGAATGCTCCTTGCGGATGGTGTGAGCGGCTGCGGCCGAGCTCGGCGGGACTGTTACAATTTTGCGCTCCGTACAGCCTTGCGCAAGCGCAGCCATCGTCGAACTGTAGCCCACTCCATGGGTGAGCGTTCGGAATGCAGCCGCCGCCGGGTCCTGTCCATGGTGATCCCTGCGCACGTGGTCCGACTGCTTCGCACCATCCTCCCCCGCCCCCCTTTTCGGAGCCCACAGTGAGCGATCAACGCACTGAAAACACCGTGCAGCCGTCTGCGCCCTTGGCTGGCGCCACTCCTGCCGTTCGCGGCCCCATAGACCTGCGCTTCCTGGCGATCTGCATTCTTCTGGTGCTCGTCGAGATCGCTATCGCCAAATACTTGCATGGCGGCTTCATACGCTCGTTCGTTGGCGACGTGATCGTCGTCGGCGTGGTCTTCAGTCTGCTGAAAACGTTTGTGCAGGCGGCCTCCGCCAAGCTGGCCGCCGGGGCGCTGGCTTTCTGTGTGGTGATCGAAGCCTTGCAGTATGTCCATCTCGCCGACTGGCTGGGCCTCAAGCGGGGCACGATTCTGCACATCGCATTGGGCGCCACGTTCGACTGGCTGGATCTGCTGGCCTACGCCATCGGTTTTGTGCTGATCCTGGCAGCGATCCGGTTCCAGCAGCGCCGCAGCCATGAAAATTGATCTCCTGGTCGTCGGCGCGAGCTTCGCCGGACTGGCTTGCGCCCGTGCCGCCGCACTGGCTGGATTGAGTGTCGTGGTGCTCGAAAAGAAGTCCGACTCGGGCGCCAAGCTGCACACCACCGGCATCATCGTCAAGGATGCCGTCGACAGCACGCCCTGGCTGGCCGAAGTGCCGCCTGCGCTGGTGAGGCGCATCGAGGGCGTGCGCCTCTATGCGCCGAACATGCGCCACGTCGATCTGCACGCGCCTGGATACTACTTCTGGGCCACGGACACCGCCGCGTTGCTCGCCTGGATGGTGGAAGACGTGCGACGCTGCGGGGTGGAAGTCCGGCTCGACACCTTGTTCGATCAGGCGCATTGGACAGGCAGTTCGTGGCAGGTCCCGCTGGCCGCCGGCGATGCCTTGGAGGCCCAATTCATCGTCGGCGCGGACGGCCCGCATTCGCGCGTCGCGAAGGCCCTCGGACTCTCGCGCAACACGGAGTTTCTCTATGGCGTGGAGCACGAGTACCGGGATGCCCTGCTGGAGCCCGATCTGCTGCATTGCTTCATTGACCGCCAACTCGCACCGGGCTATATCGGCTGGGCGCTCAACGGCGTCGGCATGAGCCAGATCGGCATCGCCCGGCGCATGACGGGCCGCAAAGGCGCGCCGCTGCGACTGGACCCGCTGCTCGCCAAGATCTCGAATGTGGTTTCTCCCGGCGATGAAGCGCCTCTGGCCATTCGTGCCGGCATGATTCCTTGTGGCGGCGTGCTGCCGGTCGTGGCCCGCGAGCGCGCCCTGCTGGTGGGCGACGCCGCGGGAATGGTCTCCCCCGTCACCGCAGGCGGCATCCGCACGGCGCTGCAGCACGGCGAGAGCGCGGGCGATGCGGTGGCGCGTTTCATCCGCGGCGAAGCCGATGACCCGTCCACATGGTTTGTGCGAAGCTATCCACGCTTCAGGATCAAGCGCGCGCTGCGCTGGGCTTTCGACCATTTCCAGAACGACTGGGTGTTCAACCACCTGCTGGCCACCTCGACCATGCGGCGTGCGGCCGAGCGGGTGTACTTCCATCGCAAGGGTGACACCTCATCCTAGGGCATGATTCGGCTGCAACGTCCATTGCAGGCCCATCACTTCACTGCCCACTACCCATGAAACGCCTCCTCTCGACCCTGACCCTCGCGCTGTTGATGCCCGTCGCCGCCCACGCCGCGGGCGAATGCGACAAGTACCGCACCAGCTACGACAAGACCTACTGCATGGCGAAGATCTTCTTCGAGTCCGACAACGAGTTGAACGCCAGCTACAAGGACTTGCGCAACCTCGTCAACGACAGCACCAAGCAGCAGCTCAAGGAGTCGCAACTCGAGTGGATACGCTACCGCAATGGCGCATGCGAATCCGGCGGCTCCATCGATGTGGACTGCAACTACCGGGTCAATCGCTCGCGGACTGAATACTTGCGCGACCGCGTGCGCGAATGCAAGGCCGGCACCTGCCGCAACGAAATGGTCGCCAAGAAGTCCTGGGACTGAGGCCATGGCCCTGCGCGCGTCCTTGCGCTGCTGGCAGGGGATGCTGGCCGCGCTCGCCATGTCGGTCGCGGCCAGCCTGCCGGCAGTGGCCGCGGCCGGCGGAAGCGCTGCGGCGCGCATCGTCATCGATCCGGGCCATACGCCCGCCCAAGGCGGGGCCCTGGGCGTGCGCGCCATCCACGAGGTGCGCTACAACGACCGGCTGGCCTCGCAGGTGGTGCAGGCGCTGACCCAGGCCGGCTTCGACGCCTCGCTGACGCGACGGCCGCACGAAAAGCTCTCGCTCGACGAGCGCGCCCGCATCTCCAACGCACGGCGCGCCGACCTGTTCCTGTCTATCCACCACGACTCGGCCCAGTTGCAGTACCTGGAAAAATTCACGCTGGCCGGCGAGGAGGCGTATAGAACGACGCGCCCGATCGCGGGCTATTCGGTCTTCGTGTCCAAGCGCAACCCGCGCTTCGCGCAAAGCCATGCGTTCGCGCTGCTGCTCGGCGAGGAAATGCGCAAGCTCGGCCGCCCGCCGACCCTGCACCATGCGGAGCCCATTGCGGGCGAGTCGCGCGAGCTGCTCGCGCCCGCCATCGGGGTCTACCGTTTCGACGATCTGGTGGTGCTGCGGCAGACCGAGATGCCGGCCGTGCTGCTGGAGGCCGGCGTGATCGTCGACCCGGTCGACGAAGCCTACGTCAGCGCCCCCCACCACCAGGCCGCCATCGCGCGCGCGGTGGTCGCTGCCGTGCGCCGGTATGTCGCAACGCTGTCAGCGCGGCCCTAGCTCACCTTGTAGCCCGTCTCCTTGACGATGCGCTGCCAGCGCGCGTAGTCGTCGACGAGGGTCTTGCCGAACTCGGCGCCGGTGCCGCCCACGGGCGTATGGTCGTAGCCGCGCAGACGCTCCTGGATCTGCGGGTCGCGCACG